>NZ_JBDGLI010000015.1:68668-84872 GCF_057655955.1 Pseudomonas sp. Soil_N_39 | reverse complement strand
GTGGGAGCGAGCTTGCTCGCGATAGCGTCAGTCCATTCAACGTCAATGCAAGCTGACCCACCGCTTTCGCGAGCAAGCTCGCTCCCACAGGGGATTTGTGGCGGACTCCAATTCCGTGAACGCCCTGGAACCATTGTGGGAGCGAGCTTGCTCGCGATAGCGTCGGTCCATTCAACATCAATGCAAGCTGATCCACCGCTTTCGCGAGCAAGCCCGCTCCCACAGGGGATTTGTGGCGGACTCCAATTCCGTGAACGCCCTGGAACCATTGTGGGAGCGAGCTTGCTCGCGATAGCGTCAGTCCATTCAACGTCAATGCAAGCTGACCCACCGCTTTCGCGAGCAAGCCCGCTCCCACAGGGATTTGTGGGGAATGCCGGAAATGTGGGCAAAATCCGGTAAACTGCCGCACGTTTTTTCGTTGAGTGTGTGTTTCCATGCAAATTGCCCTGGCGCCCATGGAGGGGTTGGTCGACAACATCCTGCGGGATGTCCTGACCCGTGTTGGCGGGATCGACTGGTGTGTCACCGAGTTCATCCGCGTCAACGACCGTCTGCTCACGCCGGCCTATTTCCATAAGCTCGCCCCTGAGCTGCTGGCCGGTGCCCAGACCGCTGCCGGCGTGCCGTTGCGGGTGCAGTTGCTCGGCTCCGATCCGGTGTGCCTGGCGGAAAACGCGGCGTTGGCCTGTGAGTTGGGCTCGGAGGTGATCGACCTGAATTTCGGTTGCCCAGCCAAGACCGTGAATAAATCCCGGGGCGGGGCGGTGTTGCTCAAGGAGCCGGAACTGCTCAACGAAATCGTCGAACACGTGCGCCGCGCGGTGCCGAAACACATCCCCGTCACCGCCAAGATGCGCCTGGGCTTCGATAGCCCGGACGGCGCGCTGGTCTGTGCCACGGCGTTGGCCGAAGGCGGCGCGGCGCACATCGTGGTGCATGCGCGGACCAAGGTCGATGGCTACAAGCCTCCGGCCCATTGGGAATGGATCCCCCGCGTGCAGGAAGTGGTCAAGGTGCCGGTGTTCGCCAATGGCGATATCTGGAGTGTTGAGGATTGGCGCCGTTGCCGCGAAATCAGCGGTGTCGAAGACATCATGCTCGGTCGCGGTCTCGTTTCCCGCCCGGACCTGGCCCGGCAAATCGCCGCCGCCCGGGCTGGCGAGGACGTGGTCGAGATGTCCTGGGTCGAGCTGCAGCCGATGCTCCACGACTTTTGGCAGCAAGTGGTCGAACAACTGACACCGCGCCAAGCCCCGGGCCGGTTGAAGCAGTGGCTGGCAATGCTGACCCGCAATTACCCCGAAGCGGTCGAGCTGTTTACCGCGCTGCGCCGGGAAACCGACCTGGACGCGGTGGGGCATTTATTGGGTGTGCAGCGCACCAAAGCGGCCTGAAAAAATTTCAAAAAAACCTCTTGAAAAGTTTTTGGCGGACCCTAGATAGGGGTTACGCGATGCCGAATTCGGGTCGCGGAGACAAAAAAACTTGCTGAATTTTTCAGGAGATTTGGATCATGAGTACTGCATTTTCGCTGGCCCCGCTGTTCCGTTCCTCGGTAGGCTTCGATCGTTTCAACGACTTGTTCGAAACCGCCCTGCGCAACGAACCAGGTAGCAGCTATCCACCCTACAACGTGGAAAAACATGGCGATGACGAGTACCGCATCGTGGTCGCCGCCGCCGGATTCCAGGAAGAAGACCTGGACCTGCAAGTGGAAAAAGGTGTGCTGACCATCAGCGGCGGCAAGCGTGAAGCCAGCAACGACAGCGTCACCTTCCTGCACCAGGGCATTGCCCAGCGTGCGTTCAAGCTGTCCTTCCGGTTGGCCGATCATATCGAGATCAAGTCCGCCGGCCTGAGCAACGGTCTGTTGAGCATCGACCTGTTGCGGGTGGTTCCGGAAGAGGCAAAAGCCAAGCGCATCCCGATCAACGGTGCGCAGCGGCAACCCGCGCTGCAAAACTGATGCATCGCAACTGAAGAAGGGCGCCCAAGGGCGCCCTTTTTCATTTTGGAGAACGGTGGAAGATTCATTGTGGCGAGGGGATTTTATGTGGGAGCAAGGCTTGCCCGCGATAAAAGCGATGCGGTCCTTCAAATACCGAGTCAGCTGCAGTCGCGAGCAAGCTTAGCTCCCACATAAAACCCCCTTGCCACAAGCGTTCCCCGCAGTGTCTCCATGTCACGGCAACAACCGCTCAAACGCCTCCAGCGGCAGCGGTCGGCTGTGCAGGTAACCCTGGTACAAATGGCAATCGAGTCCTTGCAGGAACTGCAATTGCTCCAGGGTCTCCACACCTTCGGCAATCATCACCAGGTTGAGGCTGCGGGCCATGGCGACGATGGCCCGGATGATTTCGGCGTCGTTGGGGTCGCTGGTGGCGTCGCGCACGAATGACTGGTCGATTTTCAGCGTGTCCACCGGCAGGCGCTTGAGGTAGGTCAGCGACGAATAACCAGTGCCGAAATCGTCCATGGCGAAGCTTACGCCCAGTTTCTTGAGCCGGCGCATCTTGGCGATGGTGTCGTCCAGGTTCTGGATCACGATGCCTTCGGTGATTTCCAGCTTCAGCATGGAGCAGGGCAGGGCATGGGTGGCTAGGCAGGTTTCAATGCGTTCGACGAAGTCGCTCTGGCGGAATTGTCGCGGGCTGATGTTTACGCACAGGCTGAATTGCTGTGGGTCGATCTTGCCCTTGGCGATCAGTTGCTTGAAGCCGTCGCAGGCTTCATCAAGGATCCAGGTCCCGACTTCGAGGATCAGGCCGCTGTCCTCCAGCACTTTGATGAATTCGTTGGGCGATTGGGCGCCGAGGTCCGGGTGATGCCAGCGCACCAGGGCTTCGGCGCCGACGATGCGGTTGTCCCGGGCATCGACCTGCGGTTGGAAATGCACGCTGAACTCGCCACGGGCCAGGGCCTGGCGCAGGTCGGTTTCCATGCGCAGCCGTTCGCTGGCGGCTTTTTGCATGGTGGTGTGAAACATCTGCGAGGTGTTGCGTCCCGAATCCTTGGCGCGGTACAGGGCAATGTCGGCGCGCTTGAGCAAATCGGTGGGCGTGGAGCCGTGGTCGGGGATCAACGCGATACCGATGCTCGGCGTGACCTGCAGTCGCTGGCCATCGAGAAACATCGGCTCAGAAAGCAATTCGCGCAGGGTGTCGGCCAGTGTCTGGACTTGCTTGCTGACTTCGCTGCGCGAGCCCTCCAGGCCGCTGAGTAATATCACGAACTCGTCGCCGCCCAGCCGCGCCACGGTGTCTTCCAGGCGCACGCTGGCTTCCAGGCGAGCGGTGATGATTTTCAGCACGGTGTCGCCCACCGGGTGACCGAGGGAATCGTTGATGTGCTTGAAGTGGTCCAGGTCGAGAAACAGCAGGGCACCGCGCAAGTTGTGGCGCTTGAGCAGGGCGATCTGCTGGCTCAGGCGGTCCATCAACAAGGCCCGGTTAGGCAGGTTGGTCAGCGGGTCGTGATAGGCCAGGTGGCGGATCTGGGCTTCGGCATTGCGTAGCAGGCTCACGTCCCGGGCGGTCAGCAGCAGGCACTTGGTTTCATTGAGGGTGATGGGCTCGACCGAGACCTCCACCGTGAGGATTTCCCCACGTTTATTGCGCCCGAGCATTTCCTGGTGGACGACGCGGCCCTTGAGTTGCAATTCGGCCAGCAGGGCCGCGCGCTGTTTTTCTTCGGCCCAGATTCCCACCTCGTAGACCGTATGCCCGATCACTTCGTCGGCGCGGTAACCGGTCAACCGGCAGAAGCCGTCGTTGACCTCAAGGTAGCGACCGCTTTCGAGCTCGGTGATGGTGATGGCGTCGGGGCTGGAATGAAACGCCTTGGCGAACTTCTCTTCACTGGCCTTGAGGGCGGCTTCGGAGCGTTGCTGCTGCGTGATATCGCGCAAAGTCGTGACGATGCACGGCTGATTGCCGACGTTGATTTGCCGGCTAGAAATCACACAGGTCAGCGGCTGGCCGTTCTTGTGGTGAACGACGATGGCGACATTGTTCAGCGATTGTTCGCGGATCACCCGTTCGATGCGTTGCAGGCTGCTGCCCGAGCCGCCCCAGAGGCCGATTTCGTCGGCGCTGAGACCGATCACGTCGCGGGTACTCCAGCCGAAGGTCTGAGTGAAACTGGAGTTGATCTCGAGGAACCGGCCGCTGTCCTGGTGGGTGACGCAGATCGGGTCGGGACTGACCTGGAACAGCGTGGCGAATTTCTCTTCCGAGGCGGCCAGGCTTTGTTCGCGCTCCACCTGGTCGGTGATGTCCAGCAAAGTCCCTGCCATGCGCAAGGGGCTGCCGTCGTCGTTGCGGTAGAGGCGGGCGCGGCTTTCCAGGTAGCGCGAGCTGCCGTCGGGCAGTTGCACGCGGTAGGTCAATTGATAATTGCCCGCCGGGCCTTCCCGCAGGCTGCGGTAGGCGTTGCGCATGTTGTTGCGTTCTTCCGTGGGCACCCCCTCGAAAAACGCATCGAATGATTCGTGGAACGCCTTGGGTTCCAGGCCATGGAGCTGCGCGGCCCGGGCCGAGCCGTAGAGCATGCCGCTGGGAATGTGCCAGTCCCAGGTGCCCAGTTGCGCCGAGTCGAGGGCCAGGTCCAGGCGCTCCTGGCTGTCCTTGAGGGCCTGCTCGGCCAGTTTGCGTTCGGTGGTATCGAGGAATGTGCTCAGAAGATAAGGCTGGCCCTCGAGCTCGACTCTCTGCGCGCTGAGAAGGCCGCTGTGGATCTGGCCGTTACTGGCCTGCAGTTCTACCTCCATAC
This sequence comes from Pseudomonas sp. Soil_N_39, assembly GCF_057655955.1. Classification (NCBI taxonomy): domain Bacteria; kingdom Pseudomonadati; phylum Pseudomonadota; class Gammaproteobacteria; order Pseudomonadales; family Pseudomonadaceae; genus Pseudomonas; species Pseudomonas sp. Soil_N_39. The sequence goes on along the minus strand of NZ_JBDGLI010000015.1, from coordinate 80,099 downwards.
TCGTCATTTCGCCCTTGGCCTTGACGACCTCCACCAATTTTGCCCGCTGCTCGGGATGGACCCATAAGCCCAGTTCCAGGGTCGTGCGGCCGATTATGTCGTGCAGCGGCCAGCCAAACAGACTTTCGAAATACTGGTTGGCCTCGATGATCAGGCCATCTTCCTGGCGGGTCAGCAGCACCATGTTCGGGGTCAGGTGAAATAGCGTGGCGAAACGTTTTTCCGAGCTGCGCAGCGCCTGTTCCCGTTCGCGCTGATGGGTGATTTCGCGAATCACCCCGATCATGCGCGGCCGGCCGTGCTTGTCGGGCAGCACGCTGCCACTGATTTCCAGCCAATGCAGGCTGCCGTCGGGCCAGACGATGCGGTGATGCATCGCCTGTTCCAGTGGCGCCCCGGCCACTGCCGCGTGAAACGCGCGCACGGCCCTGGCCCGGTCTTCGGGTAACAGCAAATCGAGGTAGTCCACGTCCGCCGGCAACGGTTGGCGCGGATCGAAGCCGAACAGCGCCTGGGTGCCGCGGGACCAACTGATCTGGCCGCTGTCGATGTCCCACGACCAGGCGCCCAGCCGCGCACCGTTCAGGGCGGCCAGCAACTGTGGCGCGCTGTCCCAGCTTTGCTCGGACCGCTTCGGGTCGAGCGCCTGAATGCGTGGCAAGGGCGGGAGATGGTCAGCAGGTTTGGGCATTTCTAGCGAGCCTTGAGCGGTTTTGGGCATTAAGCACAAGCCTCCAAGGCCCTACAGGCGCGGCACAACCTATGCCTTTGTCCCTGGCAAATCGATTTGTGCGTCCAGTAAGGCCATGAAAGCCCGTGCGGCATTCGATAGCGTCCGTTCGGTGTGCAAGATATAGCCTAGCTGGCGACTGAGCTGTATGCCTGGCAAAGGAATGCGTGCGACCTGTTCGTCGAGCATGGTGCGCGGCAGAACGCTCCAGGCCAGGCCAATGGACACCATCATCTTTATGGTTTCCAGATAATTCGTGCTCATGGCGATGTTCGGCGTCAGGCCCTGGGCCTCGAACAGCCGTTGCACGATGTGATGGGTAAAGGTATTGCCCCCCGGGAAAACCGCTGGATGCAAGGCGATGTCCGCCAGGCTCACCGCGCCTTTTTCCAACAAGGCATGCTCCGGGGCGACCACGAAATCCAAGGGGTCGTCCCACACCGGCATGGCCCGTACCAGCGTGTGAGGCTCGGGGGCGAGGGTGATGACGGCCAGTTCCGCCCGGCCATGGAGGATTTCTTCGTAGGCCACTTCCGAATCCAGGAACTGAATATCCAGCGCCACCTGGGGGTAACGTCGGGTGAACTCCCGCAATAAGGGCGGCAGGCGGTGCAGGCCGATGTGGTGGCTGGTGGCGAGCGTCAGGCGTCCGGTCACTTCGCCGGTCAGGTTGGTCAGGGCGCGGCGGGTGTCGTCCAGCACGTTGAGGATCTGATAAGCCCGTGGCAACAGGGCTCGGCCGGCCTCGGTCAGGCCCACTTCACGGCCCAGGCGGTCGAACAGGCGCACCTTGAGTTGTTGTTCAAGACCCGCGATGCGCTTGCTGATGGCCGGCTGAGTCAGGTGCAGGCGTTCACCGGCGCCGGAGAAACTGCCCGTCTCGGCGATGGCAATAAAGGCGTTGAGGTTGGCGAGGTCCATGGCGGTTCCAGTCGGATTCCAGTTGGTTATGCAAAGCATGAAAAATATGAATTTGAGTTATTTAATGTAACCCCATAGGATCAGCCTCACAAGCCAAGGGGTTATTGATTCGTTCAGGGCCCGGGGCATAGAAACAAGCTGATGAGGAAACCGTCTGATGGCCGGCAAAACGCTCTACGACAAGCTCTGGGATTCGCATTTGGTCAAGCAGCGCGACGATGGCTCGGCGCTGATCTACATCGATCGTCACATCATTCACGAAGTGACGTCGCCGCAAGCCTTCGAAGGCCTGCGCCTGGCCGGGCGCAAGCCGTGGCGCATCGATGCCAACATCGCGACCCCGGACCACAACGTACCGACCACGCCGGAGCGCAAGGGCGGCATCGAAGCCATTGCCGACCAGGTCTCGCGCCTGCAGGTCCAGACCCTCGACGATAACTGTGACGAATACGGCATCGTCGAATTCAAGATGAACGATGTGCGCCAGGGCATCGTCCACGTTATCGGCCCGGAGCAGGGCGCGACCTTGCCGGGCATGACCGTGGTCTGTGGCGACTCCCACACCTCGACCCACGGTGCTTTCGGCGCTTTGGCCCATGGTATCGGCACCTCCGAGGTCGAGCATGTGCTCGCCACCCAGTGCCTGGTCGCCAAGAAAATGAAAAACATGCTGGTGCGCGTCGAGGGCAAACTGCCATTCGGCGTCACCGCCAAGGACATCGTCCTGGCCGTGATCGGCAAGATCGGCACCGCCGGCGGTAACGGCCATGCCATCGAGTTCGCCGGCAGCGCGATCCGCGACTTGTCCGTCGAAGGCCGCATGACCATCTGCAACATGTCCATCGAGGCCGGTGCCCGCGTTGGCCTGGTGGCCGCCGATGAAAAAACCGTGGAATACGTAAAAGGGCGTCCGTTCTCGCCAAAAGGCGCGGAATGGGACATGGCGGTCGAGGCCTGGAAAGACCTGGTCTCCGACGCCGATGCCAAGTTCGACACGGTGGTTGAACTCGACGCGACGCAGATCAAGCCGCAAGTCAGCTGGGGCACTTCCCCGGAAATGGTGCTGGCGGTGGACCAGAACGTACCGGATCCGGCCAAGGAAATGGACCTGGTCAAGCGCGACTCCATCGTCCGTGCCTTGAAATACATGGGCTTGAGCGCCAACCAGGCGATCACCGACATTCAGCTCGATCGCGTGTTCATCGGTTCCTGCACCAACTCGCGGATCGAAGACTTGCGCGCCGCGGCAGTGATCGCCAAGGGCCGCAAGGTCGCCTCGACCATCAAGCAGGCCATCGTGGTGCCGGGCTCGGGCCTGGTGAAGGCCCAGGCCGAAGCGGAAGGGCTGGACAAGATTTTCCTCGAGGCCGGTTTCGAATGGCGTGAGCCGGGGTGCTCGATGTGCCTGGCGATGAACCCGGACCGGCTGGAGTCGGGCGAGCATTGCGCCTCCACCTCCAACCGTAACTTCGAAGGCCGTCAAGGCGCCGGTGGCCGTACGCACCTGGTGAGTCCGGCGATGGCCGCGGCGGCGGCTGTCAACGGCCGTTTCGTCGACGTCCGCGAATTGATCTGAAGGAGCGCAGCATGAAAGCTTTTACCCAGCACACCGGTCTTGTCGCGCCTTTGGATCGTGCCAACGTCGACACCGACCAGATCATTCCCAAGCAGTTTTTGAAGTCCATCAAGCGCACCGGTTTCGGCCCGAACCTGTTCGACGAATGGCGTTACCTGGATGTCGGCCAGCCGTACCAGGACAACTCCAAGCGGCCGCTGAACAAGGATTTCGTGCTCAACGCCGAGCGTTACCAAGGCGCCAGCGTGTTGCTGGCCCGGGAGAACTTCGGCTGCGGCTCGAGCCGCGAGCACGCGCCATGGGCCCTGGAAGAGTACGGTTTTCGCAGCATCATCGCGCCGAGCTACGCCGACATCTTCTTCAACAACAGTTTCAAGAACGGCTTGCTGCCGATCATCCTCAGCGATGCTGACGTGGATGAGCTGTTCCAGCAGGTCGAGGCCAACCCCGGCTATCAACTGCAGATCGACCTGGCCGCCCAGACCGTGACCCGTCCCGACGGCAAGGTGTTGGGTTTCGAGATCGATGCGTTTCGCAAGCATTGTCTGCTCAACGGCCTGGATGACATCGGCCTGACCTTGCAGGACGGCGAGGCGATTGCCGCGTTCGAGGCCAAGCACCGGGCGAGCCAGCCTTGGTTGTTTCGGGATGCTTGATGGATTGATGTAGGCAGTACCGGCCTCATCGCGAGCAAGCTCGCTCCCACAGGGGATCTATGGTGTTCACAAGACACCTGTGGGAACGAGCTTGCTCGCGATGGGGCCCGCCCAGGCAACACAACACCAAAAAGGTAACCATCCATGACCAGCACCGCCCACAGTCAGGTTGTACAAAAGCAATTCGGTGAACAGGCCTCGGCCTACCTGAGCAGTGCCGTGCACGCCCAGGGCGCTGAGTTCGCGCTGCTACAGGCGGCGTTGGCCGGGCGTGGCGATGCCCGTGTGCTGGACCTGGGCTGTGGCGCCGGCCATGTGAGTTTTCACGTGGCGCCGCTGGCCGGTGAAGTGGTGGCCTACGATCTGTCCCAACAGATGTTGGATGTTGTCACCGCAGCAGCGGCTGAGCGTGGCCTGGGCAACATCAGCACGGTCCGTGGCGCCGCCGAGCGCCTGCCGTTCGCCGACGCTGAGTTCGACTTCGTGTTCAGCCGTTATTCGGCGCATCATTGGAGCGACCTCGGCCTGGCGTTGCGGGAAGTGAGGCGAGTGCTCAAGCCGGGCGGGATGATGGCGTTCATCGACATCCTGTCGCCGGGTACGCCATTGCTGGACACCTACTTGCAAAGCATCGAAGTGCTGCGTGACACCAGTCATGTGCGCGATTATTCGGCTGGCGAGTGGTTGCGCCAGGTCAGCGAAGCAGGGCTGCACACCCGCAGCACCTCGCGCCAACGCCTGCGCCTGGAGTACCACTCCTGGGTCGAACGCATGCGCACGCCCGAGGTGATGCGTGGGGCGATCCTCCAGCTGCAGCGTTCGATGGGCGATGAAGTGCGTGAATATTTTGAGATTGAGGCCGATGGTTCGTTCAGTACAGATGTACTGGTGCTGTGGGCCGAGCGATAGCATTTTTCCCGACCCGGCCTTGGGTACGAAGCCCATGCCCGTGTCGACAGAGCAAACGAGGAAAGCATGAGCAAGCAGATTCTGATTCTCCCAGGTGACGGTATCGGCCCGGAAATCATGGCCGAGGCGGTCAAGGTCCTGGAGCTGGCGAACGACAAGTACGACCTGGGCTTCGAACTCAGCCACGACGTGATCGGCGGCGCCGCCATCGACAAGCACGGCGTGCCCCTGGCCGACGAAACCCTGGACCGTGCCCGTGCTGCCGATGCCGTGCTGCTGGGCGCCGTGGGTGGCCCGAAATGGGACAAGATCGAACGCGACATCCGCCCTGAGCGCGGCCTGCTGAAGATTCGTGCGCAACTGGGCCTGTTCGGCAACCTGCGTCCGGCGATTCTTTACCCGCAACTGGCCGACGCATCGAGCCTGAAGCCGGAAATCGTTTCGGGTCTGGACATCCTTATCGTCCGTGAGCTGACCGGCGGTATCTACTTCGGCGCCCCGCGTGGCACCCGTGAGTTGGATAATGGCGAGCGCCAGGCCTACGACACCCTGCCGTACAGCGAAAGCGAAATCCGCCGTATCGCCCGGGTCGGCTTCGACATGGCCCGTGTGCGCGGCAAGAAGCTGTGCTCGGTGGACAAGGCCAACGTGCTGGCGTCCAGCCAACTGTGGCGTGAAGTGGTCGAGCAGGTGGCCAAGGATTACCCGGACATCGAGCTGAGCCACATGTACGTCGACAACGCCGCCATGCAACTGGTGCGCGCACCGAAGCAGTTCGACGTGATCGTCACCGACAACATGTTCGGCGACATCCTGTCCGACGAAGCGTCGATGCTCACCGGTTCCATCGGCATGCTGCCGTCGGCCTCCCTGGACGCCAACAACAAGGGCATGTACGAGCCGTGCCACGGTTCGGCACCGGACATCGCCGGGCAGGGCATTGCCAACCCATTGGCGACCATCCTGTCGGTGTCGATGATGCTGCGCTACAGCTTCAACTTGAACGATGCCGCCGACGCGATCGAAAAAGCCGTCAGCGTGGTCTTGGACCAAGGCTTGCGCACCGGTGATATCTGGTCGCAAGGTTGTACCAAAGTCGGTACGCAGCAAATGGGCGATGCAGTAGTCGCCGCGCTGCGGAATCTGTAATCTTTCGGGCCCACCGCTTCGACGGTGGCCCACTTTTGTATAGGTGTAGTTGCGATGAAACGTGTAGGTCTGATCGGTTGGCGCGGCATGGTCGGTTCCGTGCTCATGCAGCGAATGCTGGAAGAGCAGGATTTCGATCTCATTGAGCCGGTGTTTTTCACCACTTCCAATGTCGGTGGCCAGGGCCCGTCCGTGGGCAAGGACACCGGTGCGCTCAAGGATGCCTACAGCATCGAAGAGCTCAAGACCCTCGACGTGATCCTGACTTGCCAGGGTGGCGACTACACCAGCGAAGTGTTCCCCAAGCTGCGTGAAGCCGGCTGGCAGGGTTACTGGATCGACGCCGCTTCCAGCCTGCGCATGCAGGACGACGCGGTGATCATCCTCGATCCGGTCAACCGCAAGGTCATCGACCAGCAGCTGGATGCGGGCACCAAGAACTACATCGGCGGCAACTGCACCGTCAGCCTGATGCTGATGGGCCTGGGCGGCCTGTTCGAAGCCGGCCTGGTGGAGTGGATGAGCGCCATGACCTATCAGGCGGCGTCCGGTGCTGGTGCGCAGAACATGCGTGAGCTGATCAAGCAGATGGGCGCCACCCACGCCGCCGTCGCCGATGACCTGGCCAACCCGGCCAGCGCCATCCTCGACATCGACCGCAAGGTCGCCGAGGCGATGCGCAGCGATGCCTACCCGACCGAGAACTTCGGCGTACCGCTGGCCGGCAGCCTGATCCCGTGGATCGACAAGGAACTGCCCAACGGCCAGAGCCGCGAAGAGTGGAAGGCCCAGGCTGAAACCAACAAGATCCTGGGTCGCTTCAAGAGCCCGATCCCGGTGGACGGCATCTGCGTGCGCATCGGCGCCATGCGCTGCCACAGCCAGGCGCTGACCATCAAGCTGAACAAAGACGTGCCTATCGCCGACATCGAAGGGCTGATCAGCCAGCACAACCCTTGGGTCAAGCTGGTGCCGAACAATCGCGAAACCAGCATGCAGGAGCTGAGCCCGACCAAGGTCACCGGCACTCTGAATGTACCGGTGGGCCGTCTGCGCAAACTGAACATGGGGTCGCAATTCGTCGGTGCCTTTACCGTCGGCGACCAACTGCTGTGGGGCGCGGCCGAACCGCTGCGTCGCATGCTGCGGATCCTGCTCGAGCGTTGATCGATTGCGGCTGTGAAAGAACCCGTGCCTTGTGAGAGGTACGGGTTTTTTTATGTCGGCAATTGTGTGTCAGGGCTGGCCTCATCGCGAGCAAGCTCGCTCCCACAGGTTTTGCGGCCACTGAATACCCCATGTGGGAGCGAGCTTGCTCGCGATGAGGTCAATCCAGGCACTGCAAATCCCCCTGCCAATTGCCTGCATACCGACCACCCGGTAAAGTGCCGCTCCCCACGTTTTACCTGAGGTAGACCCATGAGCCAGTCCTTTGATATTGCCGTGATCGGCGCCACCGGTACTGTCGGCGAAACCCTCGTCCAGATTCTCGAAGAGCGGGACTTCCCGGTCGGCGACCTGCACCTGCTGGCCAGCAGCGAATCGGCAGGCAGCTCGGTGATGTTCCGCGGTAAAAACGTGCGGGTGCGCGAGGTCGATGAATTCGACTTCAGCAAAGTCCAACTGGTGTTCTTCGCCGCCGGCCCGGCGGTGACCCTGAGTTTTGCCCCGCGGGCCACGGCGGCCGGTTGTGCGCTGATCGACCTGTCCGGCGCCTTGCCGCCCGAACAGGCGCCGCAGATCGTGCCGGAAGCCAACGCCCAGGTCCTGGCCGGTTTGAGTAAGCCGTTGCAAGTCAGCAGCCCCAGCGCGTCGGCCACGGCCTTGGCGGTTGTGCTGGCGCCACTGCGCGAATGCCTCGATCTGCAGCGCATCAGCCTGACCGCCAGCCTCGCGGTGTCGGCCCAGGGCCGCGTGGCTGTGAGCGAGCTGGCGCGCCAGACCGCCGAGCTGCTCAACGCTCGTCCGTTGGAGCCGAAGTTTTTTGACCGGCAGATGGCGTTTAACCTGCTGGCCCAGGTCGGCGCTCCGGACGAGCAGGGCCATACATCGCTGGAAAAGCGCCTGGTCCGCGAGTTGCGCCAGGTGCTGAATCAACCTTTATTAAAGATTTCCGTCACTTGCATTCAAGCCCCGGTGTTTTTTGGCGATAGCTTTAGCGTGACCGTGCAGTCTGCTAGCGCCATCGACCTGGCCAAGGTCAACGCGGCCCTGGAAGCGGCGCCCGGCATCGAGCTGGTGGAGGCGGGCGATTACCCGACTGCGGTGGGTGATGCGGTGGGGCAGGATGTGGTCTACGTTGGTCGTGTGCGCGGTGGGATCGACGATCCGGCTGAACTAAATATGTGGCTGACGTCAGATAACGTGCGCAAGGGCGCGGCGCTCAATGCAGTGCAAGTGGCTGAGTTGTTGATAAAAGACCTGCTGTAAAAGATACTTGGCAACAATTTGTCGAATGATTCTAGCTGGGCGCTATGCTTGGCCAGAGCGTTGAAGGCGAACATCCCTGCGGGGACTTGCCCGGGGCATGAGTGAAACGATCGCGCGCACCGTTGCTTCGGGGCTGCGCGCAATGCCTTACGGCAGCGGCATCAATACCTTCTCGCTGGCCGAGGAATGTTCAAACAAAGGAAGAGGCTATGGTTCAAGTTCGCAAACTGGTGTTAGCAATAGCGGCCGCCTCGGCGCTGTCCTCCGGTATGGCGCAAGCGCTCGGGCTCGGGGAATTGACCCTGAAGTCGACGCCGAACCAGCCCCTGGTCGCCGAGATCGAGTTGCTCGACGTCCAGCAACTGACCGCCGCCGAAGTCGTGCCGAGCCTGGCCTCGCCCGACGACTTCGCCAAGGCCGGGGTCGACCGCCAGGCCTTTCTCAATGACCTGAGCTTCACCCCGGTGATCAACGCCAACGGCAAGAGTGTCCTGCGGGTCACGTCCAGCCGGCCGTTGTCCGAGCCCATGGTCAAGTTCCTGGTGCAGGTGATGTGGCCCAACGGCCGTCTGCTGCGCGACTACAGCGTATTGCTCGATCCTTCCAAATTCTCGCCACAGGCCGCCGACGCTGCCCGGGCAAAACCGCCCCAGGTCGTGTCCACGCCGGTTACTGGGGCCACCAAGCCGTCCCAGTACACCACCACGCCGCGCGATACCCTGTGGGAAATCGCCGCCAAGGTGCGCAACGGTGGGTCGGTCCAGCAAACCATGCTGGCGATCCAGGCGTTGAACCCGAATGCGTTCATCAACGGCAACATCAACCTGCTCAAGACCGGCCAGGTGTTGCGCCTGCCAGATCCGGTGCAAAGCACGGCGTTGCCGCAACCTCAGGCCATCGCCGAAGTGGCTGCGCAGAACGCCGCCTGGCGCTCGGGGCGTCGTGGCGTGGCGGGTGCTGGCAAGCAGCAGTTGGACGCCACCAAGCGTGGCCGTGGCGAAGGCGCGCCGGCACAGGCGGCTGGTCGCGATAACTTGAGTCTGGTGTCGGCCGACTCGGCGAAGGCGGGCGGCAAGGGCAAGGGCGCTGCCGGCGATGCCCAGGCGCTCAGCAACAAGCTTGCAGTCACCCAGGAAAGCCTCGATTCGGCTCGCCGGGACAACGAAGAACTGAAAAGCCGCATGGCGGATCTGCAGAGCCAACTGGACAAACTGCAGCGCCTGATCGAGCTGAAGAACAATCAACTGGCCAAGATGCAGGCCGAAGGTGCCGCCGTTCCGCCTGCTGGCGAAGCACCTGCGGCGATGTCCGCCGAGCTGACCCCTGCGCCAGCGGCACAGGCCCCGACGACTGCGCCTGCACCTGCGCCAGAAGTGACCCCGGAAGCGACGCCGCCTGCCGCACCGGTCGAGCCGACGCCTGCCGCGTCCAACGAGCAAAAATACAACGACCTGCTGACCAATCCGATCCTGCTAGGGTTGATTGGCGGCGGCGCGCTGCTTTTGCTGTTGCTGCTGTTGTTGCTCGCCCGTCGCCGCAAGGCCCAGCAGGAAGCGGAAAAACACTTGCGCATGGCCCGGGCCCTCGAGGAGGAGGCTGACTTCTCCCCGGAGCTCGATCTGCCCCCGAGCAGCTTCGAGGGCATTGAGGTTCCACCGCCTAGCGTAAAACTCGAGCCAAAACCGGCCCCTGCGCCAGCGCCCAAGCCGGCCCCGGTGATCGCGCCTGTGGTGGTCACGCCGCCTATCGCCGCGCCATTGGTGGCGCCGGCCGCCGAGCGTTCCGACGACGTGCTGCCCCAGGCCCAGTCCCATATCGACCGCGGCCGCTTGAACCAGGCCGCCGACTTGCTTGAGCAGGGTATCAAGGCCGAACCCCAGCGCAGCGACTTGCGTCTGAAACTGATGGAAGTCTACGGTCAGCAGGGCGACCGCGACGCCTTTGTCGCCCAGGAACGCCAACTGGTGGCCAATGGCGACAACTTCGCCCAGGTTGAACAGCTGAAAAGCCGTTTCCCGGCCATGGTGGTCGCTACCGCCGCTGCTGGCCTTGCCGCGGCGACAGTGGCTGCAGAGCTGGACGCGCAGTACGTCAAGGACCTGCTGGAAGACAAATCGCCCACCGATGAGGAGCTGGACAGCGCCTTCGACCTGAGCCTGGATGATCTGGAGACCCCGGTCGCGCCTGCACCGGAGCCTGTCGCCGAGCTGGATGCATTCCCGGAAGACGACGACCTGAGTTTCGAGTCGGTGCTCAAGCAGCAGACTGAAGCCAACGAAAGCCTGGACGACCTGTCGGAATTCGACCTGGACCTGGGCGCCGACGCGCCGACCCCGGTCGCGGCGCTCGATGACGAAGACTTCCTCCTGGATCTGGATGATGACCTCAAGGGCCTGGATCTTCCTGCAGCTGAAACGCCAGCCCTGGACGATACGCCAGCCGACGATCTCGAATTGCCGGCGGATTTCGATCTGTCCCTTGCCGACGAGATGGATGCCCCTGACCGGCCAAAGGATGCCTTCGAATCCGAGCTGGACGATGTAAACGCCGAACTGGATCGCCTGTCCGACAGCCTGGGTCAACCGACCTTCACCGCCGAAGATGCCTTGGTTGGCGCTGAAGACGAGCCGGACTTCGACTTCCTCAGCGGTACCGATGAGGTGGCGACCAAGCTCGATCTGGCCCAGGCCTACATCGACATGGGTGACAACGACGGCGCCCGCGACATCCTTGGTGAAGTCCTCAGCGAAGGCGATGCCACTCAGAAGAGCGAAGCGCAGGAAATGTTGTCGCGCTTGGTCTGAGAGGATCGGGTGAACAAGAACGGCAGCCGATGAGGCTGCCGTTCTTGTTTGGGGCAGGGGAGGTAATGGCGTTTGGGCTGGCCCCATCGCGAGCAAGCTCAGCTCCCACAGGGATTTGTGCTGGACACAGGATATTGTGAATACCCGAGCCCCCCTGTGGGAGCCGAGCTTGCTCGCCATGACGGCGGCATATTCAACATCTTCGCAAGCTGACCCACCGCTATCGCGAGCAAGCTCAGCTCCCACAGGGATTTGT
>NZ_JBDGLI010000015.1:0-68571 GCF_057655955.1 Pseudomonas sp. Soil_N_39 | reverse complement strand
CTCCCCCTGTGAGAGCCGAGCTTGCTCGCGATGACGGCGGCATATTCAACATCTTCGCAAGCTGACCCACCGCTATCGCGAGCAAGCTCAGCTCCCACAGGGATTTGTGCTGGACATAGGATATTGTGAATACCCGAGAACCCCTGTGGGAGCCGAGCTTGCTCGCGATGACGGCGGCATATTCAACATCTTCGCAAGCTGACCCACCGCTATCGCGAGCAAGCTCAGCTCCCACAGGGATTTGTGCTGGACACAGGATTTGTGAGCACCCGAGCCCCCCTGTGGGAGCCGAGCTTGCTCGCGATGGCGGCAGTCGATTCAACCCAGGACCCCTGGTTGCACTGGCATCCCGCCCCGACGGCCTTATAATGCCCGCCTTTGCGTACCTCAGCAGGCTGTAATTCCTTGGCAAACATAGACAACCCGGCCGCCGAAATGGCGGCCGACGGCTTTTTCCGGATCGCCTTGGGCGTTGAATACAAAGGCTCGCGCTACCGTGGCTGGCAGCGTCAGGCGTCCGGTGTATTGACGGTGCAGGAAACCCTCGAAAACGCGCTGTCCAAAGTCGCCGACTCGCCCGTGTCGCTGCATTGCGCCGGCCGTACCGATGCCGGCGTGCATGCCTGCGGCCAGGTGGTGCATTTCGACACCCAGGTCGAGCGTTCGATGAAGGCCTGGGTCATGGGCGCCAACATCAACTTGCCCCACGATGTCAGCGTCAGCTGGGCCAAGGTGATGCCGGCGCATTTCCATGCGCGCTTCAAGGCCATCGCCCGGCGTTATCGTTACGTGATCTACAACGATCAGATCCGTCCGGCGCACCTGAACGAAGAAATCACCTGGAACCACCGCCCGCTGGACGTCGAGCGCATGGCCGAGGCCGCACAGTACCTGGTCGGTGTCCATGATTTCAGCGCCTTCCGTGCCGGCCAGTGCCAGGCCAAGTCGCCGATCAAGGAGCTGCATCACCTGCGCGTGACCCGTCACGGCAAGATGATCGTGCTCGACATCCGCGCCAGCGCCTTCCTGCATCACATGGTGCGCAACATTGCCGGCGTGCTGATGACCATTGGTGCCGGCGAGCGGCCGGTGGAGTGGATCAAGGAAGTGCTCGACAGTCGCATCCGCCGTTCCGGTGGTGTCACGGCGCATCCGTTTGGCTTGTACCTGGTACAGGTCGAATATCGCGATGAGTTCGAGCTGCCGGAGCGTTACATCGGGCCACATTTCCTCACCGGCTTCTCGGAACTCGACGGCTGACGCCCTCCGCAGCATTTGTTACCATCCGGGACTTTCACGGATTTGCCTGAGGTTTTACCCACCATGCCCGTCGTTCGCAGCAAGATTTGCGGGATCACCCGCGTCGAGGACGCGTTGGCGGCGGTCGAGGCCGGGGCCGATGCCATCGGGCTGGTGTTCTACGCCAAGAGCCCGCGGGCGGTGACGGTGCAGCAGGCGCGGGCGATCGTCCAGGCCTTGCCGCCGTTCGTGACCCCGGTGGGCCTGTTCGTCAATGCCAGTCGTTGCGAGCTGGGCGAGATCCTCGATGCGGTGCCGCTGGGCTTGTTGCAGTTCCATGGCGACGAAACCCCGGCCGACTGCGAAGGCTGGCATCGTCCGTACATCAAGGCGTTGCGGGTCAAGGCCGGTGACGACATCGCCGCCGGTTGCGAAGCCTTTGCCAGTGCCAGCGGTATCTTGCTGGACACCTATGTGGAAGGCGTTCCCGGCGGTACCGGCGAAGCCTTCGACTGGTCGCTGGTGCCACAAGGCCTGGGCAAGCCGATCGTCCTGGCCGGCGGCCTGACGGCGGAAAACGTCGCCGCGGCCATTCGCCAGGTTCGCCCCTATGCAGTGGATGTGAGCGGTGGGGTGGAGCAGGGCAAGGGCATCAAGGATCCGGTAAAGATTCGTGCGTTCATGGCTGCTGTTCGCAACAGCCAGTAGTCAATGTGACGGCTGGCAGACTGCCGCCGTCCATACCTGCACTGTACAAAGCAGGCAGGCACCGCCTCCGGGTGGGCCGATAGCGTAGGGGCAACCGCGGTGCAGCGGTTGCCGGGATGGCAGAGGAGGTTGGGCTGCACGCAGGTCATGTTTCGCGCTGACCGTGGTGGCCGTTCGACCCTCGCCGCACAATGAATTTAGCTCAAGGGCATACGCGGGGCCGCGAACCAGAGCGTTCGGGCCGCCGGTACTGGAGAAAGAAAGCATGAGCAACTGGTTAGTAGACAAACTGATCCCTTCGATCATGCGTTCCGAGGTGAAGAAAAGCTCGGTGCCTGAAGGTCTGTGGCACAAATGTCCATCCTGCGAGGCGGTGCTGTACCGTCCCGAGTTGGAAAAGACCCTGGACGTTTGCCCTAAGTGCAACCACCACATGCGCATCGGCGCGCGTGCCCGTATCGATATTTTCCTGGATGCAGAAGGCCGCGTGGAGCTGGGCGCCGACCTGGAGCCGGTGGACCGTCTGAAATTCCGCGACGGCAAGAAATACAAGGATCGCCTCACCGCTGCCCAGAAGCAGACCGGTGAAAAAGACGCCCTGGTGTCCATGAGCGGCACCTTGCTGGGCATGCCGGTGGTGGTCTCGGCTTTCGAGTTCTCCTTCATGGGCGGTTCCATGGGCGCCATCGTCGGCGAGCGTTTTGTTCGCGCGGCCAACCATGCCCTGGAAAACCGTTGCCCGATGATCTGCTTCGCCGCTTCCGGCGGTGCGCGGATGCAGGAAGCGCTGATCTCCCTGATGCAAATGGCCAAGACCTCCGCGGTCCTGGCGCGTCTGCGTGAAGAAGGCATTCCGTTCATCTCGGTACTGACCGACCCGGTCTACGGCGGTGTTTCCGCCAGTCTGGCCATGCTCGGCGACGTGATTGTCGGCGAGCCGAAAGCCCTGATCGGCTTTGCCGGCCCACGTGTGATCGAGCAGACCGTGCGTGAAAAACTGCCGGAAGGCTTCCAGCGCAGCGAGTTCCTGCTGGAACACGGCGCCATCGACATGATCATTCATCGCCAAGAGCTGCGTCCGCGCCTGGGCAACCTGCTGGCGCAACTGATGGGCCTGCCGACGCCGACCTTCGTCGCCGCACCGATCGAGCCGATCGTGGTTCCGCCAGTGCCTGCCGGGCTATGACCCAACGCACCCTGGGCGACTGGCTTGCCTACCTCGAGCAGTTGCATCCATCGGCCATCGACATGGGGCTGGAGCGCTCGCAAACGGTAGCGTCCCGCATGGGACTGGCCAAGCCGGCGCCCCGGGTCATCACCGTCACCGGCACCAATGGCAAGGGCTCGACCTGTGCCTTCGTGGCCTCTCTGCTGCGGGCCCAGGGGCTGAGCGTCGGTGTCTACAGCTCGCCGCACCTGCTGCGCTACAACGAGCGGGTGCAAGTGAACGGCGTCGAAGCCACTGACGCCCAGCTGTGCGAAGCCTTTGCCGCGGTGGAAGCCGGGCGAGGCGAGACAACCCTCACGTATTTCGAGATGGGCACCCTGGCGGCGTTCTGGTTGTTTGCCCGTGCCGGTCTCGATGCGGTCGTGCTGGAAGTCGGCCTGGGCGGACGGCTGGACACGGTCAACCTGGTGGACGCCGACATTGCACTGGTCACCAGCATTGGCGTGGACCATGCCGATTACCTGGGCAATACCCGCGAATCCGTAGCCTTCGAGAAGGCCGGCATCTTCCGCCAGGGCGCGCCTGCGCTCTGTGGCGATCTCAATCCTCCTCAGCCATTGCTGGACAAGGTTCGCGAGCTGAGCTGTCCGTTCTTTCTGCGAGGGCGGGATTTCGATCTGGCGATGACCGAGCAGCACTGGCAATGGCGCGGCAGCGATCTGCGCGGTAATCCAGTGGAGTTGCGCGACCTGCCACTGTTGGACCTGCCGATGGAGAACGCCGCGCTGGCGCTCCAGGCCTATTTGTTGCTGGGCTTGCCCTGGGAGGCCGGGCAAATCGTCCAGGCGTTGCAGGCGACCCGTGTGGTCGGGCGCCTCGACCGCCGTCAGTTCGATTGGCAAGGCAAACGCCTTAACCTGTTGCTGGACGTCGGCCATAACCCCCATGCGGCGCAGTACCTGGCCGAACGCCTGGCGCGGCGGCCCGTGGCGGGGCGGCGCCTGGCGGTGTTCGGGCTGTTGTCCGACAAGGATCTGGATGGCGTTGTCGATGCGTTGGATGCTAGTGTCCAGCACTGGGCGGTGACGCCGCTGGATTCGCCGCGCTCACGTACGGCGGCTGAGCTGCAGGAGGCCTTGCAGCGTCACGGTGCTTCAGTGCAAGCCTACGCCAGCGTGGCTGACGCCCTGGAAGGGCAGTGCGCCCTGGCGACGGCCAATGATGAAATCCTGCTGTTCGGATCATTTTTTTGTGTTGCCGAGGCCCTTCAATGGTTGGCCCGGCGCTCCACGGAGGAAGCTGCAGATGGCATTGCTGGATAAAGCGTACAAGCAGCGCATGGTCGGGGCCCTGGTATTGGTGGCCCTGGCGGTGATTTTCCTGCCGATGCTGTTTTCCCGCCAGGACGAGCAACGCCAGGTCTCGGTCGACGCGCCAGCTGCGCCCCAGGCGCCTTCGGTGCCGCCCGTGCAGGTCGAACCGGTGGCCGTGCCCGAGCCCCAGGCCTTGCCCCAGGAGCCGGTGCCAAGCGACGAGGAGCTGGCTGAGCAACCTGCTGCGCCTTCCACGCCGATTGCACCTGCTCCTGCCACGCCAGCTCCGGTCGCACCGAGCAAACCGGCTGTCGCGCCCGTGGCTGTTCCAGCGGCGCCGGCGATCAAACCGGCTCCGAGCCAGCCGATCACCGCCGCGCCGACCAAGCCGGACACGACCCAGAGTCGCGTGGACGCCAATGGCCTGTCGGTCAGTTGGTCGGTGCAACTGGCCAGCCTGACCAGTCGCGAAAGTGCCGAGAACTTGCAGAAAACCCTACGCAGCCAGGGCTACAACGCCTATATCCGCTCCGCCGATGGCAAGAACCGGGTGTTTGTCGGGCCGTTGATCGAGCGTGCCGAGGCCGACCGCCTGCGTGATCTGCTCGGCCGCCAGCAGAACCTCAAGGGGTTCGTCGTGCGCTTCCAGCCTGAGCGCGGTTGACGGCGATTTAGCTGATTTGAATCACGCAGCTTACCGACAGCCCTGGGCTCTGCTAAAATGCGCCGCCTTATCCGTCTGTAGGCTGCACCGTGCCATTTACCTGGGTTGACTGGGCGATCGTTGCGATCGTCGCCATCTCCGCATTGATCAGTCTGAGCCGCGGCTTCGTCAAGGAAGCCCTCTCGCTGCTGACCTGGATCATCGCGGGAGTCGTAGCCTGGATGTTTGGTGGTTCGCTGTCCCAGTACCTCGCCGGATACATCGAAACTCCCTCGGCCCGCGTGATCGCGGGCTGTGCCATCTTGTTTATCGCCACCTTGCTGGTTGGCGCAATGATCAATTATCTGATCGGCGAACTGATTCGCGTCACCGGGCTCTCCGGGACGGACCGGTTCCTGGGCATGGCCTTTGGCGCGGCGCGTGGCGCGTTGCTGGTGGTCGTGGCCGTCGGGCTCTTGAGCCTGGGTCCGGTGCAGCAGGATACGTGGTGGCAGGAGTCCCGGCTCGTGCCACAATTTCTATTGGTCGCAGACTGGTCCAAAAACCTGATCCTGGGTTGGAGCAGTCAGTGGCTTGCCAGCGGTATCAGCGTACCCGCTGAAATACCGTTCAAGGAACACCTCTTGCCGACGGCCAAAACGCCGCAGTGAGTGTTGTTCAGTTCAGATCCATTAAGTAGGGGTTGCGTCGCATGTGTGGCATCGTCGGTATCGTCGGTAAGTCGAACGTCAATCAGGCGCTGTATGACGCGCTAACCGTGCTCCAGCACCGCGGCCAGGACGCTGCCGGTATCGTGACCAGCCATGACGGCCGGTTATTCCTGCGCAAGGACAACGGCCTGGTGCGTGACGTGTTCCACCAGCGTCACATGCAGCGTCTGGTCGGCCACATGGGTATCGGCCACGTGCGCTACCCGACCGCGGGCAGCTCGACGTCGGCTGAAGCCCAGCCGTTCTACGTCAACTCGCCTTACGGCATCACCCTGGCGCACAACGGCAACCTGACCAACGTCGAGCAACTGGCCAAGGAGATCTACGAATCTGACTTGCGCCACGTCAACACCAGTTCCGACTCGGAAGTGATGCTCAACGTGTTCGCCCATGAGCTGGCCCAGCGCGGCAAGCTGCAGCCCACCGAAGAAGACGTGTTCGCCGCCGTGACCGACGTGCACAACCGTTGCGTGGGTGGCTACGCGGTGGTGGCGATGATCACCGGCTATGGCATCGTCGGTTTCCGCGACCCCCATGGCATCCGCCCGATCGTGTTCGGCCAGCGTCACACCGACGAAGGCGTCGAGTACATGATCGCCTCCGAAAGCGTGTCCCTGGACGTGCTGGGCTTCACCCTGATTCGCGACCTGGCCCCCGGCGAAGCGGTCTACATCACGGAAGACGGCAAGCTGCACACCCGCCAGTGCGCGACCAACCCGTCCCTGACCCCGTGCATCTTCGAACACGTCTACCTGGCGCGTCCGGACTCGATCATCGACGGTATCTCGGTCTACAAGGCGCGCCTGCGCATGGGCGAGAAGCTGGCCGACAAGATCCTGCGCGAGCGTCCGGAACACGACATCGACGTGGTCATCCCGATCCCGGACACCAGCCGCACCGCGGCCCTGGAGCTGGCGAACCACCTGGGCGTCAAGTTCCGCGAAGGCTTCGTGAAGAACCGCTACATCGGCCGGACCTTCATCATGCCGGGCCAGGCCGCACGGAAAAAATCCGTACGCCAGAAGCTCAACGCCATCGAACTGGAATTCCGCGGCAAGAACGTGATGCTGGTGGATGATTCCATTGTGCGTGGCACCACCTGCAAGCAGATCATCCAGATGGCCCGCGAAGCCGGCGCCAAGAACGTGTATTTCTGCTCCGCGGCCCCGGCCGTGCGCTACCCGAACGTCTACGGCATCGACATGCCGAGTGCCCATGAGCTGATCGCTCATAACCGCACCACCCAGGACGTGGCCGACCTGATCGGCGCCGACTGGCTGATCTATCAGGACCTGCCGGACCTGATCGAAGCGGTGGGCGGCGGCAAGATCAAGATCGAGCAGTTCGATTGCGCAGTGTTCGACGGCAAGTACGTCACCGGCGACATCGACGACGCCTACTTGAACAAGATCGAGAACGCGCGTAACGATGCGTCCAAGGCCAAGACCCAGGCGGTCAGTGCGATCATCGACCTGTACAACAACTGAGTACGAACCGGCCCCGAGGGGCCGGTTTGCGTTTAACCGATTAAAGGAGTGACAGCATGAGTCAGGATTGGGATGCCGGTCGGCTGGACAGCGACCTTGAAGGCGTAGCGTTCGATACCCTGGCGGTTCGCGCAGGTCAGCACCGTACACCGGAAGCCGAACATGGCGATCCGATGTTCTTTACCTCCAGCTACGTGTTCCGCACGGCTGCCGACGCTGCGGCGCGGTTTGCCGGCGAGGTGCCGGGCAACGTCTACTCGCGCTACACCAACCCGACCGTGCGGGCCTTCGAGGAGCGCATCGCCGCCCTGGAAGGCGCCGAGCAAGCCGTGGCGACCGCCACCGGCATGGCCGCGATCATGGCCGTGGTGATGAGCCTGTGCAGCGCCGGCGACCACGTGCTGGTGTCGCGCAGCGTCTTCGGTTCGACCATCAGCCTGTTCGAAAAGTACTTCAAGCGGTTCGGCGTGGAAGTCGATTACGTGCCCCTGGCGGACCTGTCCGCTTGGGATGCGGCAATCAAGGCCAATACCAAACTGTTGTTCGTCGAGTCGCCTTCCAACCCCTTGGCCGAGCTGGTGGACATCGCCGCACTGGCGGAAATCGCCCACGCCAAGGGCGCCATGCTGGTGGTCGATAACTGCTTCTGCACCCCGGCGCTGCAACAACCGCTGAAGCTGGGCGCGGACGTGGTGGTGCATTCGGCGACCAAGTTCATCGATGGCCAGGGCCGTTGCATGGGCGGCGTGGTGGCCGGTCGTGGCGAGCAGATGAAAGAAGTAGTGGGCTTCTTGCGCACCGCAGGTCCTACTCTCAGCCCGTTCAACGCCTGGATCTTCCTCAAGGGCCTGGAAACCCTCGGCCTGCGCATGAAAGCCCATTGCGCCAACGCCCAGGCCCTGGCCGAGTGGCTGGAGCAGCAGGACGGCATCGAGAAAGTGCATTACGCCGGCCTCAAGAGTCATCCGCAGCATGACCTGGCTCTTCGTCAGCAGCGCGGTTTTGGCGCGGTGGTGAGCTTCGAAGTCAAGGGAGGCAAGGAGGGCGCCTGGCGTTTCATCGACGCGACCCGGTTGATTTCCATCACGGCCAACCTGGGCGACAGCAAAACCACCATCACCCACCCGAGCACCACGTCCCATGGCCGCCTGTCGCCTCAGGAACGTGAGTCGGCGGGTATTCGTGACAGCCTGATTCGCGTCGCGGTCGGCCTGGAAGACGTGGCCGACCTGCAAGCCGACCTGGCCCGTGGGTTGGCGGCCTTGTGATCGAGTTGGCAACGCCGCCGAGCGGCACTCATGGCCGGGTAGCACTGGTTACGGGCGCCGCACGCGGCATCGGCCTGGGCATCGCCGCCTGGCTGATCTGTGAAGGTTGGCAGGTGGTGTTGACCGATCTGGATCGCGAACGCGGGTCCAAGGTGGCGAAGATCCTGGGCGACCACGCCTGGTTCATCGCCATGGACGTGGCGGACGAGGCGCAGGTCGCCACCGGTATCGCCGAGGTGCTCGGGCAGTTCGGGCGGCTCGACGCGCTGGTGTGCAACGCGGCCATCGCTGACCCGCACAACATCACCCTGGAAAGCCTCGACCTGGCTTACTGGAATCGGGTCCTGGCGGTGAATCTCGGTGGGCCGATGCTCCTGGCCAAGCACTGCGCGCCGTATCTGCGTGTTCACAACGGCGCTATCGTCAACCTGGCCTCGACCCGCGCCGCGCAATCGGAACCCGACACCGAAGCCTATGCGGCGAGTAAGGGCGGCCTGCTGGCCCTGACCCATGCCCTGGCCATCAGCCTCGGACCGGAGATCCGGGTCAACGCCGTCAGCCCTGGCTGGATCGATGCACGGGACCCATCCCAGCGCCGCGCCGAGCCGCTGACCGACGCCGATCACGCCCAGCATCCCGCGGGAAGGGTGGGCACGGTAGAGGACGTGGCGGCGATGGTGGCGTGGCTGTTGTCGCGCAATGCCGGTTTTGTCACGGGGCAGGAGTTCGTGGTGGACGGCGGCATGACCAAGAAAATGATTTATGAGTGAGAGCGGTCGCGGGTGCCGTTTGAAACTGTTTTGAAAAAACTTCAACCCTGCTATTGACTTAGCTTCGGTACCTGCGTAAATTTCGCGGCCTCAGCGAAGCAAAGGGTGATTAGCTCAGCCGGGAGAGCGTCTGCCTTACAAGCAGAATGTCGGCGGTTCGATCCCGTCATCACCCACCATGTTTTACGAGAGTTTTGCGAAAGCAAGACGGAAGCTGTCAAAAGCCTCCACCGACGCGCAGCGGTAGTTCAGTCGGTTAGAATACCGGCCTGTCACGCCGGGGGTCGCGGGTTCGAGTCCCGTCCGCTGCGCCATATTTTCCGAAGCAGGTTCGCCTGGTTCGAGATCCAGACCCCAGGGTTTTGATCAGACGAGTTAACTGGACGCAAGTCCATAGCGATACGCAGCGGTAGTTCAGTCGGTTAGAATACCGGCCTGTCACGCCGGGGGTCGCGGGTTCGAGTCCCGTCCGCTGCGCCATATCTGCTTCGAGGCCCACTGAACGCCTTGAAGCTACGGAAATAGCGGCCTTGAGCCGCTTTTTTCGTTTCTGAATTCCCTGAAATCTATCTTCAACCGCGGTTTTCAAGTACACCGCTGGCACAGCCTTTTTACGATTTCTTGCACATCAATTTCGTATTGGTGCGTCTACCGCTGGGCGGTATTCCCCTTCTTGGCATTTCCTGTCCTTATCAACGCCAGGCAGCACTGGCGGGGAGGAGGAGCACTCAACTAGATTGATAGAGTATTCGCTCTACCTGAATACAAGGCGAATCCCACTACCAGCCAGCCCTTTCGAAAATTACGAAATAGTCGCCATATGAATATTACATCGCCAGGAACAGGAACGTTATTGGCGAAAGTGTGTTTGGCGTGGTGAGGGGAGCGAGGAAAACTTTTATAAGTTCAACACAGCCTATGAGATTAACTTTTTCTTGGTGGGGCCGTTGTAGTCGCTCTTCTCCATTAGAGGGGCGAGGCAATTCTTAAGATACTGATACGCGGCGATGGCTTATTGGTATCATTTTGGCGCTACAGTAAAAGCGTCATGTAAACTTAATGTGATCGTTTTTTTTGCTGTAACACTCTCCGTGATACTCCTTTCATGATCCTGTCGCTACGCAGATTTATCATCCGATTAATATCAAATTAATGGCACTTTGAGCATGCGTATTTACGCCGGCTGATGTGTCGCAGGTGTTGCGCCTTTGCGGGCTCGCACCTTGCACTTATCCGTGCCCCAGAAAAAGGAGTTTTTCATGTCCGTTCAAGATGTCAGTTTTGTAGGCATAACTTCTAGGCCGCAAGACCCGAAACTTGCCGAAGCCTGGGACCAGGCGATCAAGCAGGCCAAGGATGCGGGCATTGAATGGGAGCGGCCGGAAGGCGACGACCGCTCGGCCCAGGACATCATCAATGACACGCCAGTGCTCAAGAACCTGGGTAACCAGAGCGATGTGAAGGATAACCTCAAGGATCGTGTCGGCGATTTCGAGACTGACCCCGATGCGGCCTACCGCGCCAAGCAGGTGCTTGAGCACGTGGAAAAATATGATGAGGGCGGTGAGCGGATTGCCAGCAAAGACATCGATAACGGCCGGGTCGACGGCTTCACAAAGGGCGGCGATGCCAAGCACGGCACCGAGGCGGGTCGCCTGCAGGATTTTGGTCGACAAGGGTTCTCGCACCTCAAAGGCGAGCTCAAGGATCTATCCAAGCCTGGCGATGATCCCAAGGTACGCGAGCAGGCCGAGGCCTTGGGGATCAAGTGGGAGCGCCCTGAAGGGGATGATCGCTCCGCGCAGGACATCATCGATGGCAATGCCTTGCTCAAGAACCTCGGCAATCAGAGCGGTGTCAGGGACATGCTCAAGGAGCAGGTCGGCGATTTTGAAAATGATCCCGACGCGGCCTATCGGGCGACCCAGGTGCTCGAGCACATCGAGACCCTCAATGGCGAGGGGGGCAAGATTGCCGGCAAGGACGTAGGCAACGGTCGTGTCGATGGTTTCACCAAGAGCGGCGAAGCGAAGCATGGCACCGAAGCCGGCCGCCTGCAGGACTTCGGCAAGATGGGGTTTTCTGCCCTCAAAGGTGAAATCAAGGATTCGTCGTCGGCTGGCGACAACAAGGAAGCCCGCGAGCAGGCCGAAAAGGTTGGCATCGTCTGGAAGCGCCCGGAAGAGGATAAGCGCTCGGCCCAAGACATCATCGAAGACAACCCGCTGCTCAAGAACCTGGGCAACCAGAGTGGCGTCAAGGACATGCTCAAGGACCAGGTCGGCGATTATGAGAGCGACGCCGACGCCGCCTACCGGGCTGCGCAGGTCTTGGATCGCATCACGATGTTCGATGACAAGGGCAATGCCCAGTCCGGTGGTGATGTGTTCAACAGCAGCGTGGACGGTTTCACCAAGAGCGGCGAAGCCAAGCACGGCACTGAGGCGGGTCGACTGCAGGATTTCGGCAAGGAAGGCTTTTCGAGCCTGCCGGAACTCAAGAAAACCGATGATATTGCCAGCTACAAGGATTACCTCAAGACCAACAAGGATGCCGATCCGGCGTCGCAGCAGATCGCCAAGTATGCAGCGATCCTCGATGAAAACTTTGAGGCCATCAAGGGCAAGACCGGTGCGGGCAAGTACCTGACTGCCGAGGATATCAAGGAGTACAGGAACCAGAATTCACAGCTGAGCGAGGAGACCAGGCAGGCACTGGATTTCTGGTCTCAGCCAGGTGCGTTCAAGGTCATCGACAACGCCAAGAACCCACTGGACAAGAATCCTGATGGCGAACTGAGCAGGGGGGATGTCCAGAGTTGGCTCAAGAGTGCCAACGTGCCCAAGGATGCGACCTCCGTGACCGCGCTGCTTTCGGGGATCGCCGGCAACAATGCCTTGGCCAGGGTCGATACCGCAGGCTTGAACAAGGACGTGTTTGATCATCCGGAGAAATATTCGGCAGAGGAAAAGGCCGCTGTTCTGCAGGATCTCAAGGCCGCCCAGCAGTTGATTATCCAGGGCAGCGCCGCCGGGATGTGGAGGGATGACAAGTCGCAGGTCACGATTGCCAACAAGGTGCGCAGCCATCCCGATGCCCAGAAGCTGCTGGACGATGTCAACAAGCACATTGGTCTCTTGGAAAGTGATCCTGCTGTCAGCCAGTACATGGGCGAGCATGGCTCCAGTGAGCTGACCAAGCTGGTGGACGGTAACAAGGGGCTCAAGGAGTCCCTGCGAAAAACCTACGATGACCAAATCAAGTCTGGCAAGTCACTTGATGCACTGTGGGAGGCCAAGTCCAAGGATGGCAAGACGACCCACACGGAAATTCTTGCCGAGTTCTTTGGTACGGCACAGACCCTCCAGGGCGCGTTGGGCATCAACGATGTCGGTGAGATTCAGGCCGCCGTCAAAGGCTCCAAGGCGAATGCCGAGTTGGAAAGCTTTTACGAGAAGTCGCTGGCTTCAGGCGATCGCCTGAATGAGCTGCTCAAGGACCATACCCCTGACGAAGCCATGAGTGCCTTCAGCCTTGAAGTCGCGCTGTACAACTCGGCGCTGGACCCTGAGTTCACCGGCAAGTTTGACACACAGCTCAACGAGAACTTCACCAGGATCGCCAAGGAAAATGCCTTCAAGGATGCGTCCTTCGACGACATGAAGGCGGCCTTCGGCGTCAATGGTGGGAGTGAGCTGGACGAGGAGAAGGTCAAGAAAATCATCGAACAGATCAGCAAGGAAAACCCGCAGATGCTGGTCAATGCCGACGGCACCGTCGCCACGCCAGACCAGATCCTGACTAATTTCAGGGGGGACTGGGACCTGCTTCGCCAGGGCACCAAGACCCTGGATGCGCTGGATGTCTTCAGCAAGGATTCGTCGGTCAAGGACGCTGCCAGCAAAGGTGTCCTGCACGGTGTGAGTGGGCTGTTCATGGCCGGCGTGACTATCGCCAAAGGCGCCAACAACGCCGGTAAGCTGACCGAGCGGCAAATCGTCGACATCGCCACCGGCTCAGTGCAGGCCGCCACGCTCCTGGCTGAAGGGGGGCTGAAAAACTATCAGGAATACCTCAAGGATGTGAAAGGCAAGCTGACAGGTGATCGGCTCGGCGACCTGGGCAAGAAGATGGATGACCCGCTCAAAAGCGTGACCGCCAACCTCAAGGGCATGGAAAACGCGGCCAAGGGGATCGGTGGCATTGCCGCTATCACAGCCGGTGCCTACGGCATCTTCGATGGTGTCAAGGCGCTCAGGAAAGGCGATACGGTCTCCGGTGGCATGAATATCACGGCCGGTTCGTTGGGGATCATGGCGGGTTTGGCTTCGGTGGCT
The DNA here is from genome assembly GCF_057655955.1 of Pseudomonas sp. Soil_N_39. Taxonomy (NCBI): domain Bacteria; kingdom Pseudomonadati; phylum Pseudomonadota; class Gammaproteobacteria; order Pseudomonadales; family Pseudomonadaceae; genus Pseudomonas; species Pseudomonas sp. Soil_N_39. The sequence goes on along the minus strand of NZ_JBDGLI010000015.1, from coordinate 54,907 downwards.
GAGGTGGGCGCCAGCGCGATGAGCGTTTCGGCGATTGCCGCTTCGCGAATCTCGATGATAGCGGGTGGCTTGGGCTTCGCGGCGGCGGGTGTGGCCGCGCTGGCGCTGCTCGTGCCGGGCTTGATCGAGGAAGGCAAGCAGGAGACGCGGGTGGGCAAATTCGCGGATGCCTTGAGCGATTACCTGACTCAGTACGAAATCGACGGCGTGCCGCAAGGCGATATCTGGGATATCCCTTACGAGGAGTGGCCGGGCGAAGATAGCACCATCGCTTCCTGACGCCGGCTCAGTCGGTCGCTGCTGCAGCATGATGGGTGGACGACCCCGGGCAATTGCCTCAAGGCATTGCCCGGGCCACCAGCGTGCTGGCGAGTGCCTGTAAGAAACTGGGGGGTTGTCCAGGATATGAAGCGTACTGAAGTTATGTGAAGTTGATTGCAACTGGCCATCAAGGCGAAGTTGCTAATCGAGTGGCTTTTATTTGGAAAAAGCTCTGTAGATGTATTTTATTCAGTGGCCACGCTGTTTATATCGTCTGCCCCTAGGCCTGTAAGTATCTGTTCGCCAGAAGTGTCAGGTGACGTACTTACTAGGGCGCTGACGCAGTCCCGTCTCATTAATGCAGGGGCGTGCTCCAGCCCTGCATGCGGTGATTTGAATTTTCTCTGCAAGCAAAATATTACCCAAGTGTGATGTGGTTCTTGTTTTTCATCCGACCAAGGCAGTGGTGGGCCTGGGATTAAAACAAGTGTTAGACGTTGAACTGTAATGTTTGACCCTTACTCTTCGCTTGGCAACATTAGTTGGCCGCTTGGCGGCTCAAATATTCTTATGTTAGGAGAAACAGCATGAGCACGACTCCCCCAGTAAGTTCCGGCAACGCTGACTCGGCTATCGCTAAGATGGAAGCCACCTTCAACATGGCGATCGAGAAATCGGCCAAGATCACCGAGCTGTCCACGGCCAAGAAAGCTGAGCTCGACGCTACCAAACAACGGCCTCAGAACTGATGCCGTCATGCAGGCGGCCCGACGGCTGCCTGCATGCTTGTTGGTTGCGGTGCTAGATCTTGAAAAACGACAGCTTACTTGTGCCTCACAGGTGTCTGTCCGCACGCCTCATTCCGGTAATACACCATGACAGCCCTGACTTTCTTCGCCACGGCTCCAGTCGTCGCTGCCACGGGTAAAGCTCTGCCAGTGCTGGGTATCACCCACGGTCTGCATCAGGGGGTTTGCCTGTCCCTGGACAAGCCCGTCTACATGCTGGGCAGCGCCGCCAATGCTGATCTATTGCTCAGCGACGCAGGCATTGCCGAGCGTCACGTGGCGCTACGTTTCACCGAAGGCCAGGTGGCCGTTGAGGCCATTGGCGGCGATGTGTTCGTGCGTGGTCGCCGCGCCCGGGAAATTCTAATTCCCGCAGGCAAGGGGCATCGAGCGCACCTGCCTGTGGATATCCGCATCGGCGAGGCCCGCCTGACCCTCAGCCACGGCACCGCGAGCGTGGAGCCGATAGCGGCTGCGGTCACATCGCCCCCACAGCGTAGGACGCGGTGGTTCATCGCGCTGCTGCTGATGTTCCTGTGCGTGGGCGCTTTTGCTTTTCGGGATGAATCGGTTGCGCCGTTGGCGTTGAGCACCGCCGCCAAGGTCGCTCCGCCGACCGTGCACCCTGAATCGACGAAGACCGTCGCGCAGGCCAAGGCTTGGCTCGAACAGCAGCTTGGCGCGTTGGGCCTTCACCACATCAAGGTCGGCGAGGTCGATGGTCAACTCAGTGCCCATGGTTTTTACGGTCCAACCCAGAAGAGCCAGTGGCTGGGCCTGCAACAAGCCTTCGATAGCCGCTTTGGCCAGAAGGTCCTGTTGCTCCCCGATGTGGTGGCACGTCACGAAATCGCCAAGCCCCGCGTACGTTTTCAGGCGGTGTGGTTCGGCGATAACCCGTACGTGATCAACGACAACGGTGAGCGCCTGTATCCAGGGGCCGCCCTGAGCGATAACTGGATGCTCGAACGCATCGAGAACCATGAGGTGGTTCTCGCCCGCGGTGAAGAAAGGTTCACGTTGACCTTATGAGAATCGACCCTGGTGCTCCCTTACCGGCAACCGCCGAAAGAACCCCCGCGGTAGAAAGCCTCCAGCCGGCCAAGGCGCGCCAAGATGGACGCTTCGATGCAGTGCTGGGCAAGCGCGCGGTGTCGGCGCGTCGTTCGCTGCGGGCCGACATTGAGCAGTCGGGCGTCGTCGAGGGCATGACCGCAGAGTTGTTCGGCAGTCGCCGCTCAATGGAGATTCTCGAATACGTCTTGGCCAATGTGATCCCCATCCTCGATGCCGAGCCCGAAATCAAAGCGTTGGCCCATGAGCTCATCAGCGAAGAAATCGACCTGCGTCGCTTGTTCGAAGAACAACGTGCCCAGGTGGTCGAGTCATGAATCGCCAGGAGCAAGACTGCGTCGATCTGCTCAAGGGCATGGGCGAGCTGTATCGCCGCAGTGGCCAGTCGCAGCGTGCCTTGGTGCTGCTGTTGATCGCCGTCCAGATGACGCCCGCCGACACCGCGCTGCTGCGCAATCTGGTCATGGCCTTTACCGACAGCGGCCAGGCCGAGCGTGCCCTGTCGGCGCTGGACCGCCTGCTCGAACTGGAAGGCGAGTCCAGCGGCCTGTTGCTGTTGCGCAGTCGTGCGCTGTGGAGCGGTGGGCGCAAGGATGAGGCGCGCCAGTGCTTCAAACGATATCTTACCGCCCGCAGGGCCGCGCAATGATGTTCCTCGACCGCCTCAACGCCTTGGCCCGCATGGCCGCCCAGCGCAGCGACGTGATTGTCGTCGCCTTCATGCTGATGGCCATCGTGATGATGATTATTCCGCTACCCACTTGGCTGGTGGATACACTCATCGGCTTGAACATCTCGCTGAGCATCCTGATCCTCATCGTCGCCTTTTACATCAAGCACTCGGTGGAGTTCTCGGCGCTGCCGCCGCTGATTCTGCTAAGCACCCTGTTTCGCCTGTCCCTGTCGATCACCACCACGCGACTGATCCTGCTCGATGGCAACGCCGGTCACATCGTCAAGGCGTTCGGCGATTTCGTCATCGCCGGCCAGGTCGTGGTCGGTCTGGTGGTGTTTTTGATCATCACCGTGGCCCAGTTCGTGGTGATCACCAAAGGTGCCGAGCGCGTGGCCGAGGTCGCGGCACGTTTCACCCTGGATGCGATGCCAGGCAAGCAGATGAGCATCGACAATGACTTGCGCAACGGTGACATCGATCAGCATGAAGCCCGCCGACGCCGCTCGCGTCTGGAGCGGGAAAGCCAGATGTTCGGTGCGATGGATGGCGCCATGAAATTCGTCAAGGGCGATGCGATTGCCAGCCTGGTCATCCTGGCGGTCAACCTGCTGGGTGGCATGATGATCGGCATGGTCGAGCGCAATATGTCGTTTGCCGATGCGGCGCACACTTACTCGTTGCTGACCGTCGGTGACGGCCTGATCGCGCAAATCCCGGCGCTGTTGATCTCGGTCGCGGCCGGTATGGTGGTCACCCGGGTCAACAGTGGCACGACCGAAGGCAACCTGGGCAACGAGATCTTCCACCAGTTGGGATACAGCCCCCAGGCGTTGGGCTTGACCGCGTTTATCCTGCTGGGCGTGGCGCTGTTGCCGGGCTTTCCGGCCATCGTATTCATCGGGCTGTCGGCGTTGCTGGGCGTTGCGGCGTTCATGATCTATCGCCGCGACGAAGCGCTCCGGGAAGAGGTGGTCGAAGGCGTCAGCGAAGTCGCGACGCCCGAAGACGAACCGCTCGAACAGTACGCAACCCTGGCTAAGCCACTAGACAGCCGCGTGCTGCTGAGTATCGGCCTGGCGTTGGCCCAGGCTGCGCCCGAACTGCCGTTGCGCCAACGCATCGAAGCCTTGTGCCATGAGATTCGCGGCGACCTGGGTATCGAGGTGCCGGTGCCGGACATCTACATCGACCGCAGCCTGCCTGCCAACGGCTTTTCGGTCGAACTCGAAGGCGTGCCCATCAGCGAGGGCGAGATACCGGTTGATTGCCTGATGCTCAAGGACGATCTGGTGCACGTCCAACTGTTGGACATTCATGCGTTGGAGGCGCCGTCGCCGTTGCACAGTCGCCCGGCGCAATGGATCGAGCGCACTCACCAGCCGCTGCTTGAGCAGGCCGGTATCGGTTTTCTCAGCGCCGCTGAAGTCCTGCGGGCCATCCTCGAACGCAACCTGCGTCGCAATGCCGCGACCTTTCTGGGCATTCAGGAAACCCGCAGGATTCTGGAGCGCATGGAAGCCAGCTATGACGAGTTGGTCAAGGAAGTCTCGCGCAACGTGCCCTTGCAGCGTTTGGCTGAAACCCTGCGCTTGTTGATCGCCGAGGGTGTGTCGATTCGCAACCAGCGCGCCTTGCTCGAAGCCATGGTCGAGTGGGGCGCCCGCGAGCCGGATGCGGCGCGCCTGGCCGACCACTTGCGCGCCAGTCTGGCGCGGCAGATCAGCCATCAGTACGCCGATCGCAACCGGGTCATCACGGCCTTCGTGCTGACCCCTGCGGTGGAGGAACAACTGCGTGCTTACCTGCGCCGTGCCGACAACCCGCGCGAGTTGCTCAACGAACATGCCAGCCGTTCATTGCTGATCCAGTTACGTGCCGTTTGCAAGGACTTGGCCGAGGGTGATCGCACTGTCCTGCTGGTGCATCCCGAGTTGCGTCGCAGCCTGCGTCGACTGGTGGTGCGGGGCGAGTTGGAGCTGGCGGTGTTGTCATTTCGCGAGCTGGCCGGCGAATACAACCTGCAGGCCATCGGTTCCATCAGCCTGACCGAAACGACCGGCCGCCGGACAGCCGACGACGCTTCCCTTACTTCAATGGCGACTGCTTGATGATGTGTTTTACGCTGTTTCGCGTCCCTGTCTGCGTCGGCTTCTGGATCGCTGCCGCGTCATCCATGCTGCTGCCGCAGCTGGCCAGCGCAGAGTCCATCGCCCCGGGCAGCCAGGTCACGCTGGACCTGGCCCAGGGCGAAGGGCGGATCCTGCGTTTCCAGGATCCGGTCGAGTCGGTGCTGGTCGCAGAGCCTGGTATCGCTGACCTGCGGGTGGTTTCGCCTGGCGTGATCTACGTGTTCGGCAAGGCGCCCGGACAAACCAACCTGATTGCCTTGGGCGCCGAGGGTGAGGAACTGGCCAGCCTGAGCCTGGCGATCAACAGCGGCACCCAGGCCGTGACGCGGTCCCTGAAAGACCTGCACCCCGCAAGCAATGTCCAGGTGACCGCTGCCGGCAATCGTATGTTGGCCAAGGGCGTGGTCCAGAGTGTCGATGAAGCCACCGACCTCAACAGCCTGCTCACCAGCGACGGCCAAGGCTTGGGCTCGGCCCTCAACACCGCCTCCTACGCGGGCTCGGCCCAGGTGAACCTGCGGGTGCGCTTCGCCGAAGTCTCGCGGTCGGAGTTGTTGCGCTACGGCGTGAATTGGAATGCCCTGTTCGACAACGGTACCTTTTCCTTTGGTCTGTTGACGGGCGGAGCCCTGGCCTCCAGCGCGGCTTCTGGTGCCTCCAATGTGGTCAGCGCCGGGCTGGCCTCGGGCAATGTCAACATCGATGCGATGCTCGAAGCATTGCAAAGTAACGGCATCCTGGAAATCCTCGCCGAACCCAACATCACCGCCATGACCGGCCAGACAGCCAGCTTCCTGGCCGGAGGCGAGGTCGCGGTGCCGGTTCCGGTCAACCGCGACACCGTAGGGATCGAATACAAACCCTTCGGTGTCTCGCTGCTGTTCAACCCGACCTTGCTACCCAACGGTCGCATCGCCCTGCAAGTGCGCCCGGAAGTCAGCAGCCTGATGGGCTCCAGCACTGTGGACGTGAGCGGCTACCAGGTGCCGTCGTTCCGCGTGCGGCGTGCCGATACCCGCGTCGAGGTCGGCAGTGGCCAGACTTTCGCCATTGCCGGGTTGTTTCAGCGCGAGAGCACCCAGGACATCGAGAAAGTGCCGATGCTGGGCGAGATGCCCATCCTCGGCAATCTGTTCCGCTCCAAGCGCTTCCAGCGCAACGAAACCGAACTGGTGATTCTGATCACGCCGTACCTGGTGGAACCGGTTCGCACCCGCAGCGTGGCCACGCCGCTCGATGCCCAGCCCGAGGGCGCGACCCATGCGTCTGGTGGGCCGCGCAACAGCGACATGTTCGGTTTCTACATCAATTGAGCCAGGAGCGAGCATGAACCCTCCATCGTCCCATCTGTCTCTGGTCGCTCTGACGTTCGGCGCGCTCGTGCTGCTGAGCGCCTGCAAGACCCAGCTTGAACCGGTGAGTTATTCACCCGACTACCAGGCGTTCACCCACGCCGATGGTCGCATTGAGTGGGCGCCGGTGGCTTGCCTTGAGCCACCGGTCGAAGACAGCTTTTATACCGATCAAGCGCGCTATGTACGCCTGCTGCCGCCCGGTTGTGCGAATAACCGGACGCTGCTGCAGATGGTTGAGCAACGTTCGGATGTGATCGAGGGGCGGGCTACCGGCCCAACCATGGCCGCGCCGGTGGGGCGGGCGGCCCAGGTTTACATCGAAGGTTATGACCGTGAGGAGCTGCGTCGCCGTCTGGCCGAACAGCAGGCCAAGGCCGACAAGCAGGCGGGCCAATGAACGCGTTTGGCTCAGCGGCTGCCGACCAACCCCAGCTCCCGGGCCTGCATCGCAGGGTCCTGAATGGCCTTGATGCGTCGGGCCTCGGTCAGCAACCGGGTGTATTGCTTGGGCGTGATGTCTTCCAGGTTCTGAGTCTTGAGGTCCTCTTCGCGGCCGGCCAGCACCATGACCAGCAGGGCGTTGCGTTGATGACTGGCTTGGACGCGGGGCGAGTCGCTAACTTCCTTGATGGTTCGCAGCGCCTGTTGCGGCTGGCCGCCCAACGCGTAGGCCAGTGCCAGGTTGCATTGCGTGTCCAGGTTGGTGGGCGCCAGGGCCAGGCTTTGGATGAATGCCACCTGGGCCGCGGATGGCTTGCCCCGCAGCATTTGCGCCACACCCTGGCGATTGAACGCTTCGGGGTGGTTGCCCGCGCTGGCCTGGGTCAGGGAAGTGACTGCGCGCTCCAGTTTGCCCTGACGCAGTTGGGCGGTGCCCACGCCGAGCAACGCCGCGGCATTGTCGGGCTGACGTTCCAACGCTTGCTGGTAGGCGAGCTCGGCGGCCCGCGCATCGCCGTTGGCCAGGCGCGCCTCACCCAGTTTCAACCACGCCTCGATCCGGGCGTCCGGTTCCTGGATGGCTTTTTCGTACAACGCGGCGGCGGATCCCACATCACCGCGCTTTTGCAGGTCGCCGGCCAGTTGCATGTAGCGCTGGTAGCTGCCATCGGAGACCGGTGGGTGGGCGCAGGAGGCCAGGGTGATGCTGGCAAACAACAACGATGTGCAGGCAAAACGATTTGGCATGAACAGGGCTCTTTCGGCGATTTTTGCAGTGGGCAAAACCAAGGAGTGTTGAGCACTCAGGCGGAACAGGGTGACCGACGTTTAAGTCATCTTCTTGACATCATCCATAAGAGTGCCCGTTTTTTGTTCGGGGCGTGCCCTCAGGCCGGCGGCGGGGAGCGCTTCCATGCGTAAGGTCTCGCGGGCGGCGATCGGCGTGGCGCTGGTGTTTATCGCGCTTAACCTGCTGGCCGCCGATCGAACGCAAGTCGACGATGCCAACCCGCAGCCGGACTGGTTCGTTCGGCCCTATGCCTATGTGCTGGTCGAGCAGGACGTGCGCGCCGCGCTGCAAGAGTTTGGCCGAAATATGGACCTGAGCGTCGTCATGTCGGACAAGGTACGCGGCAAATCGCGCAGCCGGATACGTGCCGAGTCCGCCGGCGATTTCCTGACGGCGCTGTGCGACTTCAACGGCCTGACGTGGTACTTCGACGGCAATGTGCTTTACCTCTCCGCCGACTCCGAAACCGATACGCGACGCTTTAAGGCCCAGGGCCGGGAGTTGGAGCAGTTGCAGGATTACGTCACCAGCCGGGATGTCTACGGCACGCATATGTCGGTGCGCACCGGACCCGATGGCGATGAGTTGCTCGTTTCCGGGCCGCCGGCCTGGCTGGCCATGATCGAGCAGCACTTCGACCAACCGCTTACGTCGACCCCGACGCCGATGGCGACGACTCGCGAGCGCGGCGTGCGTGTGTTCAGGGGCGGTGCGGTGACACAAGAGTGAAAGCACTCGCCTGTAGGCTCCATTAACCGATCGATCTTCCATCAACCCCGTCAAGGAGAACCACCATGTCAGTCACCCCCATCAGCGAAAATTCCGCTGTCACTGCCAACTCCGAAGCGCAGTTCAACGCAGCGGTGGACAACGCCAAGAGCGAGCTGAGCGATGGAGAACTCACCGAGGCCCTGATCACCCAGGCCGTCACGATTGGTGGCCAGTTCATCATCATGCCTCGTGCCCAGGAAATCCTGAACGAAGCCCAGTCGGACGATGACGAGTAGGCCCACGCCATGACGGTAAGTCTCGGAACAACAGCCACGGCGGCGCTGCCGCCGTCAGGAGGGCAGGTCGATTTGCAGGCCTCCCAGAACTTGTTCGAACACATGACAAACAGCGCCAAGGGCATGCCTGCCGGCGCCAGTCCGCACCAGATCGGCGAAGGCTTGATGGAGCGCCTGAATGGCTTCATCGACCGTTCGCAAAACTTCGCCAAGCGTGCCGATGCGCTGACCAACGGGCCGACGGCTGGCAACGCTGTGGCGCCCTCCGGTACGCAACGGATCGCGTCACTTCCTGAGGGCGCGGCGGGCGAGTCGGGAAAAAAGGTCGGCGATCAGCAGGTCGACCAGATCGTCCAATCGCTGGGCCGCATGTTCGATTACTCCATTGAAACTCAGATGGTCGTTCGTGGCGCGACGCAGATTTCCGGCGCAGCCAACACGCTCTTGAAAGGTCAATAAAGCCATGTCCCGCCGTTGCCATGCCGTGCGTCTGATGATTGTCCTTGCCTTTGCCAGCATGCTGCAGGGCTGCGATATCGACCTGTACACCAACCTCAGCGAGCGCGAGGCCAATGCCATGGTCGCGGTGCTGCTGCGCGAAGGTGTGCCGGCCTCGCGCAAGGTCCAGGAAAACGGCCAACTCACCTTGGTGGTGGACGAAAAACGCTTTGCCGAGGCCATGAGCCTGCTCGACGAAGCCGGCTTGCCGGGCCAGACCTTTTCCAACATGGGCGCCGTGTTCAAAAGTGGTGGCCTGGTGTCTTCCCCCGTGCAGGAACGGGCCCAGATGGTCTATGCGCTCAGTGAAGAGCTCTCGCACAGCGTCTCGCTGATCGACGGTGTGGTCTCCGCCCGGGTACATGTGGTGCTACCCGACAATGACCTGCTCAAACGGGTGATTTCCCCGTCGTCGGCTTCAGTGCTGGTGCGCTACGACCCCAATACCGACATCAACGCCCTGATCCCGCAGATCAAGACCCTGGTGGCCAACGGCATCTCCGGCTTGAGCTACGAAGGGGTGTCGGTCACGGTAATCAAGGCCACCACCGGCAGCGGTCGGGCCACCGCACAGCCGCGCCTGGCCAGCTTCCTGGGCATATGGATGCTTGAAGACAACCTGCCCCGTGCCTGGATGCTGTTCGGCGTTCTGCTGCTGGTCGCGCTGTCGATGGTCGGTGTGTTGGGCTGGCAGCACTGGCAACGACGCGCCTCCCGTGCCTTGTATGAGCTGGAGGACGTGAAATGAGTGCCGACGCGTTGCAGCAGTGGCACAACTTGATCGAACAGCCGCTGGATTTCGTCGGCACGCCGCCTCTTGCGGCGTGCTTCCCCGACGACCTCGGCAGTGCGCAGCTGAGTGCATTGCGCCAACAGCCGCGCTTCCAGGCGCGATTGATACGCCTGTTGCTCAGCCGCCATGCGCTGCAGGCTCCCGGTCACCTGCCGCTGCCCGATGTGGACGATCTGCCGGTGCTGACGCTGTCTCCCGAGGCCTTCAAGCGCCTGCCGCGTCTGTGTGGCGCGATTGTGCATAGCACCACCCTGAGCCGCGAGATCCGTGGCGATGTGGTCAACCAGTTGCGCGATTCGCTGGGCAGTGACGTGTTTGCCCTGGCCCTGGCAAACCGGGCCCTGGGCGGCGGCGCCGATTTGCTGCGCCAGCCGGCTGAACTGCTTGAAGCCATCGACCATGATGGCGGCCGCTGCATCGCCGTTTGGCTGAGCGCCCAGCCAGTGCCACTTCAGCCCTGGCTGCGCCTGCGGTTTGCCGAGCTGCCGGATGAGAGCGCACCGATAGGCTCCACGTCGGCAGCCAATGCCCAGGCCATCGTGCGCAGCGCCGCCTCGAACCTTCAACAGCTTGACGAGCAGGGGACCCGATGAGAGCGCTTCCGACCCGTCCTGCCGCCCGTATTCTGCGTGCCGAACAGGCAGACCTGTGGATAGACGGCTACGCCTTCCTGCAGGCCGCCCGTGACGAGGCTGAGGCCATCAGGCAAGACAGTGAGCAGTGGTTGCAACAAGCCCACGCCGAAGGCTTTGAAAGCGGACGCCGGGAGGGGGCCGAACAGGTCAGCGCACTGCTGGGCGAAACGTCGTTGAGGATCGATGCCTGGCTGGCCGGGCTGGAAACGTCCCTGGCCGATCTGGCGTTGGGCATTGTGCGCGAAATACTCGATGACATGGACGATGCCGAGCGCGTGATGCGCTGCGCCCGCAAGGCATTGGGGGCGTTCCGCCAGGACCAGGCCCTGACCCTGTTCGTCTCCCGCCAGGACGCCGAAGCGGTGCGTCAGCAGCTCAAACTGCAAGAGGATGGCTTGCCGGCGATTGCCGTGGAGCCAGACGATCGATTGCAAGGCGGTCAGGCACGGCTGAGCAGTCCGGTGGGTTCGGTCGAGCTGGGGCTTGAAGCCCAGTTGCTCAACCTGCGCCGTAACCTGCTGCCGTACGCCGACGAGGCACAGCCGTGACCACTATCCCCCACGACCTGCTGCCGCGCCTGGCCGAGCGTCTGGCCAATGCCCGACCGCGTCCCATGAAGGGCACCATCCGCAGCATCCGTGGGGTGCTGCTGCGCGCCAGCGTCGCCGGTGTGCACATCGGTGAACTGTGCCAGTTGCGCGAACCCGGCAGCGGCCGCAGCCTGGCTGCCGAAGTCATTGGCTTTGAAGATGACGAAGCGATCCTTTCGCCCATCGGCTCGATGGACGGCCTGTCGACTCGCACCGAAATCATCGCCACCGGCGAGACCCTGGGGGTGAGCGTCGGCGATGCGCAGCTGGGCCGAGTGATCAGCCCCATGGGCGAATTTCTCGATGGCAGCCCGCCGCTGGGCGTGTTGCAACGCTACCCCTTGCATGCCGAACCCCCAGCGCCGTTCAGTCGCCAACTGATCGCCCATCCGATGTCCTTGGGGGTGCGCAGCATCGACGGCCTGCTGACCTTGGCCCAGGGCCAGCGCATGGGTATTTTCGGTGAGCCGGGGGTGGGTAAGTCGTCACTGCTGGCGAGCATCGTGCGCAATACCAATGCCGATGTCATCGTGATCGCCCTGATCGGTGAGCGCGGCCGTGAAGTGCGCGAACTGCTGGATGTGCAGTTGGGCGCCGAGGCCCGGGCGCGTACCGTTGCCGTGGTCGCCACCTCCGACCGTCCGGCCGCCGAGCGGGTACGCGCCGCCTTTGTTGCCACGGCACTGGCCGAATACCACCGCGACCAGGGCCGCAACGTACTGCTGTTGATGGACAGCCTGACCCGCTTTGCCCGGGCCCAGCGGGAAATCGGCCTGGCGGTGGGCGAGCCGCCGACCCGACGCGGCTACCCACCCTCCTTTTTCTCCGCCTTGCCGCGCTTGCTTGAACGCGCCGGCCCCGGCGAGACCGGCAGCATCACCGGGTTGTATACCGTGCTCACCGAAGGCGATGCCTCGATGGACCCGGTGGCCGAAGAAACCCGCTCAATCCTCGATGGGCACATCGTGCTCAGCGCCGAACTGGCGCAACGCAACTTTTTCCCGGCGGTGGATGTGCTGCAAAGCCGTAGCCGGTTGATGGACCAGGTGTGTGACGACGAGCAACGCCACCTGGCCATGCGCATGCGCGAGCTGATGGCGCGGCGCAACGAGATCGAAATGCTGATCCGGGTCGGCGAATACGCCGCCGGGAGCGACCTACTGGCCGACGAGGCGATTGAGCGGCATGAGGCCATTGAGGCGTTCTTGCGCCAAGGAGCCAACGAGCCAAGCAGCCCCGATGAAACCCTGCGACACATGCGCAGGGTGATGGCTTGATAACCATGGAGGTCTTATGAAAACCAGTGACATGCGCAGCCTTCAAGCGTTGCGCCAATTGCGTGAGCAACGTGCGTCCAGCCAACTGGTCGCTCAGCAGCGACGCTGCCGGGAAACCAACGTGGCACTGGATGACGCCAAGGAAAAACTGCGCCTGCACCGTGAGACCCTGGCCCGTGAAGCTGAGCGTATCTACGGCTCGATCAGCGAAGGCATGTCGATCAGTGACTGGCGTATGGCCCAGGAGCACCTGGAGGCGCTGTACGAGGGCGGACAGCGACAGCTGGAAGTGAGCGTCAGTGAAGTGGCGCGCACCTTGGAAATCCACGAGCATCAGCGCGAAGTGTTCCGGGTTGCCCATGTGGCTCGACAGCGCCAGGCGCAGGCCTGCGACACCTTGCTCGAAGGCCGCGAGCGTGTCGAGCGCCTTATCGACGAACACCGGTTGGAAGCCGACGAAATTCCTCGCGCTGCCCTCGGAGGCCGTGCGTGAGCTGTCACCAACCCCCACTCTGGACACCTTTTGCCGAGTCATTGGCGCCTGTCGATCCCCAATGGGTGGACCTGCACAACCGCCTGCATCGTAGCCGCGAAACCTGGAAGGGCGAATGTGCAGGTCAGGCCATTGCTGTGCGCTGGGGTTGCGTTGCCGAAGCTGACGTCACGGCGGTTGAGCTGTTGCTGGGGCTGGGCGAGGAGGGCGACGCGTCGGCCATCAGGCTGCACCTGCCAGCGCAGGCACTGCACGCCCTGGGTATGCCCGTCGCCCTGGACTTTCAAACCTTGCCTGGCGCGATGCTGCTGGAGCTGGCCCTGCTGAGCCTGATCGAACCGTTGGAGCGCCTGACCGGGCAATCGATGCGTTTCATTGACCACGCCGACCCGGCTCACGCCGCCCTGGCCGCGCAACCTTGCCCGTTGCGCCTGGCCACTCAAGTCCAGCTCGATGGCTCGTCCATGCCCGTTGCGCTGCACTTGAGCGCTAACGCTGGCGAGCGGGTCGCGCAGTGGCTCGGTCGATATGCGCCGCCGGCTCCCCATGCGCTGACAGACCTGCGCCTGTGGCTGGTGGTCGAGGCCGGCGAAGCCGAGCTGAGCGTCGGCGAGCTGCGCAGCCTCAACCCGGGCGACGTGGTGATGCTCGACCCTTGGCCCATGGGCCAAGTGCGGCTGGTGGTGGCCCATCGTCTGCACACCCGGGCCCGCCAGGACGGCACCAGGCTGACGCTGCTTGAAACACCGATGATCATCAATTTTTCCAAGGAATTTTCCGTGAACGAAGCACCCTCCATGAGTGAAACCCCTGACGGGCGAAATCTGGATTCGCGCCTGGACGAACTGCCACTGAAAATGGTTTGCCAGGCCGGCAGCGTCGAGTTGACCCTGGCGCAACTGCGCGAACTGGGGGAGGGCAGCCTGCTGTCGTTCACCGAGCAACGCCAGGACAACGTCGACCTGATGATCAACGGGCGTCGCGTCGGCCTGGGGCAATTGGTCAGGATCGGTCCAGGCCTGGGCGTGCGTGTGTTGAGCATCGCCGCGTCATGAACGGCTACCAGCCAAACCTGATTGAAATCATTGTTGTCGTCGCCACCATCGGTCTTATCCCGCTGGCAGTGGTGACCCTGACCGGTTTCATGAAAATCTCCGTGGTGCTGTTTCTGATTCGCAACGCTCTGGGCGTGCAACAGACGCCGCCCAACATGGTGCTGTACGGCATCGCCCTGATCCTGTCGGTCTATGTCACTACGCCGTTGCTGGGCGACATGTACCGGCAGGTGCAGGGCCGCGATCTCAACATCGAGAGCATCGAGCAGTTGACCGCGTTCGGTGATGCACTGAGGCCGCCATTGCAGGCGCACCTTTCGCGCTTCGCCAACGAAAGCGAGCGTGGTTTTTTCATCCAGGCCACGGAGACCATCTGGTCCCCTGAAGCCCGGGCCGATCTGCGCGAAGATGACTTGGTGGTACTGGTGCCGGCGTTCGTCAGCTCCGAGCTGACCCGTGCTTTCGAAATCGGTTTCCTGCTGTACGTCCCCTTTCTGGTGGTGGACTTGCTGGTGGCGAACGTATTGATGGCCATGGGCATGTCCATGGTCTCACCTACGTTGATTTCAATACCGCTGAAGCTCTTTCTGTTCGTCGCCTTGAGCGGCTGGTCGCGCTTGATGCATGGCTTGATTCTTAGCTACGGGGGTACCTGATGGGCCAGGATGTATTTCTTTCGTTGATGAATCAGGCGCTGATGACGGTGCTGCTGTTGTCCGCCCCGGCACTGGCTGTTGCGATCATCGTCGGTCTGGGAGTGGGGTTGCTGCAGGCACTGACCCAGATCCAGGACCAGACCCTGCCGCAGGCGGTCAAGCTGGTGGCAGTGCTGCTGACGATCGTGTTCGTGGGGCCGCTGCTGGCCAGCCAGGTGCTTGAGCTGGGTAACCAGGTGCTCGACAACTTCCCGTTGTGGACGCGCTGAATGGCATGAATACCGAGCTTGCCAACCAGTTCATCGAAGTCGCCTACCCGGTCATCAGCTCGGCGGCGCTGTCTGCCAGCCGCGCCATGGGCGTGGTGGTGATCACCCCAGCCTTCAACCGCCTGGGCCTGACCGGCATGATCCGCAGCTGCGTCGCGGTATCCATTTCCATCCCCATGTTTGTTCCGGTGTATGGCGCTTTCACGGCACTGCCAGAGCATGGTGGGTTTTTCCTGGCCGGCCTACTGATCAAGGAATTTCTGATCGGTATCCTCATCGGGCTGCTGTTCGGCATTCCGTTCTGGGCGGCGGAAGTCGCGGGCGAGTTGGTCGATCTGCAACGCGGCTCGACCATGGCCCAGTTGGTCGATCCCTTGTCGTCGGCAGAGTCCAGTGTCATGGCCACCTTGCTGACGGTGATGTTGATCGCCCTGTTCTTCATGTCCAGCGGCTTCATCATGATGGTCGACGGCTATTACCACAGCTATCTGTTATGGCCGGTGACCGAGTTCACACCGTTGTTTGCCAGCTCGGCGTTGATGGCGGTGCTGCAGATTCTCGACCAGGTGACCCGCATCGGCGTCATCATGGTCGGGCCGCTGATCATCTGCATGCTGGTCACGGACCTGATGCTCGCCTACTTGTCGCGCATGGCGCCCAACCTGCACATTTTCGATCTGTCGCTGCCGGTGAAAAATCTGTTCTTCACTGTGTTGATGGTGGTCTACATCAGCTTCCTGATTCCGGTGATGATCGAGCAACTCGGCGAATTCCGCGGTACGGTGGAGCTCCTGAAGACGCTGGCCGATTCGGTATGACTTCCCTGTTTCGGGCGAAGCGTCCATGAGCGATAGCAGCGAAGAGAAATCACAGCCGGCCACCAGCAAGAAGCTCAGCGAGGCGCGCAAGAAAGGCCAGGTGTCCAAGAGTCAGGACCTGGTCTCGGGCATGGTCATCCTGTTTTGCACGCTCTGCATCTCGATCATGGTGCCCAAGGCCCAGGCACAGATCACCGCGTTGCTGGACCTGATCGCGCTGATCTACATCGAACCTTTTCACACCGTCTGGCCACGGGTGCTGGACATCGCGGGGCAGTTGCTGATCAACCTCACCCTGCCGGTGGTGGCCGTGACGGTGGGGGCGGTGATCCTGACCAACATCATCAGCATGCGCGGCGTGGTGTTCTCGGTCGAACCCCTCAAACCGGACATCAAACGTATCAATCCGATCGACGGCTTCAAGCGCATTTTTTCGATGCGCAGTTTCGTCGAATTCCTCAAAGGCGTGATCAAGGTCGTACTGCTGGGGCTGGCGTTCTACGTGATCGGGCGCGGAGCTTTGCAGGCGCTGATGGAGTCCTCGCGCTGCGGCGCCGGTTGCATCGAATCAACCTTCTACCTGGTCCTCAAGCCTCTGGTGTTCACCGTGCTAGCTGCCTTTCTGCTGGTCGGGGCGGCAGACGTGATGATGCAACGCTGGCTGTTCGGCCGTGACATGAAAATGACCCGCAGCGAACAGAAGCGTGAGCGCAAGGACAGTGACGGCGATCCGCTGATCAAGCAGGAACGCCAGCGCCAACGTCGGGAAATGCAAGCCCTGGCCACCAAGCTGGGCGTGGGGCGTGCATCGTTGATGGTCGGCTCCGACCCTGGTTGGGTGGTGGGTATACGTTACGTACGCGGTGAAACCCCGGTGCCGGTGGTGGTGTGCAAGGCCGAACTCGAAGAGGCGGCGCAGATGCTCGTGCAGGCCAGGGGCCTGGGGATCGCCCATAGCCTTGATGCCGTCCTGGCCAAGGACATCGCCCGACGAGCAGTACCGGGGGACCCTGTGCCGGATAATACCTTCCAGGCTGTGGCGGATATCCTGGTGGCCGCGCGGTTGATTTAAGAGTGGCTGCCGGGTGGTGCGGTACAACGAGGCAAGTGTCATGAAATGGAGAGCAGCGCTGCTTTATAGGGGTTGTAGGGCCAGTTGTCTGCCTGGGTACATCCCCCTGTAACGTTCAACGGTAATAGTTGATTCCCCTAGCGCTATCGGTGCCATGATCAGGAGGATGTCCCCTTGCGAATCGACAGCAATGCACGCCCCACAGATACCCAATTCCCTGATTCTGAAGCGGGTCAGCGCTTCGAGAAAATTCTTGGCGCGGCCCGCAAGCAAGTCAGCGATAAAACGCCTGACCCACGCGGTGCGGCAGACAAAGAGGCTTCGCCGTCCCAGCCTGACAAGGTGCTCCAGGCGTTGCGAGAAGCGGGCGGCACCATAGCTGAAGCGCTGAAGCCGCCTTATGGACGCACGCTGCGCGACGACGAAACCGTGCCGCTCCAGGATCTCGAGATTTTCATGGGATGGTGGACAGATGGCGAGGTGACGGCATACTCGGCTCGGGACAAGGAGGGCAATGAATTCACCATCAGCAAAGAGGCGACGCCTGATTACTTCGCCAAGGTTGATGCGTTGCAAAAGGGCAACGACGAAGGCTTTTTGTTGCGCGCAGATGGCGCGCTTCTATCAGCAGAAGCACTGGCGAGCGCAGAAATCTTGCCCCCGGATGAACACACTGGCTTTATCCGCCTGACGATCAACGGCGAAAAGATCAATGTCTCGAAGGATGTGACGCCCGACCTCTACAACCAATTGGTCTGGAAACAGGAAGGCTACCAGAGCAAGTTCTACGAGCAGAACAGTGAGGTCATCGATACGATCCGTGATCGATGGGACGACTGGAACGCCTCCGACAGCATTGTCAGTGACAAGGATTTGAGGAAGTACGCGGCCGATGAAAATCGAAGCGCGGAAGATCGCGAGGCGGCGCAGTTCCTGCTCGATAACAAAGGATTTTTTGACCTGCTTGATACCAAGGCACACAACAACAAGGCCGACGGCAAAATCAGCAGCAACGACCTGAATGCATGGCTACGACCTGTTGCCTCTAAAGCCGAAGATATCGGCGCCTATAACGACTTTCTGAAAGCCTCCCCGAATGCTGACGCAACCTCCCTGGAACTTGCGAAGCATTCGGCGCTGCTGCTGGAGAACTTCGACGAGATCAGCGAGCGGACCGATAGCGGTAAACACCTGACGCGTGAGGCCCTGCAGAAATACCTGGATGAAAACCCGAACATCAGTGATGACTTGAAGCAAGCCCTGACTTTTTGGTCGCAGGCGGGTGCGTTCGAAACGCTTGAAACCAGTGGGAAACCATTGGAGAGCAAACCCGATGGTAAGCTCGACAAGCGCGACATCCAGAACTGGCTGAAGACCTCCAGCCCCAAGACCGCAGGGGACGCTCTGCTGTTCATCAACCAGATAGCGAATGCCAGCGGGGTCTCCGGCATTGATACCGGTGACCTGGGTAAGGACGTCTTCGAAAACCCTGGCAACTATTCCGCCGAACAGCGGGCTGCGGTGTTACAGGATCTGCTCAAGGCGCGACAGTTGATCATCGACGGTGCGGCTGCCGGTCTGTGGAGTGATGATTACGGTAAGGTTTCCATCGCCAACGCTGTGCGCAGCCATCCAGATCCCAACAAGCTGCTTGCCGATGTCAATAGCCACATTGACCAGCTACAAAGTGATCCCGAGGTGGTCAAGTTTCTTAATGAAACCACCTCGACGCAGATGGCCAATCTATTTGAGGCAGTACCTGGGTTAAAGGACTCGGTGCAAAAAAACTACGAAGACATCAAGTCCGGTGCAGCTCTTGATGCGCTATGGGACAAGCATACGAAAGACGGCAGCACTGACCAACAGGCGGTGCTGGCCGAATACTTCTCCAGTGCAACGCTTTATCAGGAAGCGCTCGGCATCAATGATCGGGCAGAGATTCAAAAGGGCGTCGGCGCCTCTCAGCATGCCCAAGCGTTCCAGGATTATTACGAGCACTCGCTTGCTTCCGGGACACGACTGGAAGAACTGATGCAAACCGGCACCTTCGAAGAAGCGGTCAGCACTTTCTCCGCGGAGGTCGCGCTCTACAACGCGGCACTGGACCCTACCGTCACCGCACGTTTCGACACGCAGTTGAACGACAATTTCAGCAGGATCGGGCGCGACAACGCCATGAAAGACGGCACCTTTGATGACCTCAAGCAAGCCTTGGGTATCAATGGCGGCGACGAACTTGACGAGGCAAAAGTCAGGACGATGG
The DNA here is from genome assembly GCF_057655955.1 of Pseudomonas sp. Soil_N_39. NCBI lineage: Bacteria > Pseudomonadati > Pseudomonadota > Gammaproteobacteria > Pseudomonadales > Pseudomonadaceae > Pseudomonas > Pseudomonas sp. Soil_N_39. The sequence continues at coordinate 35,967 of NZ_JBDGLI010000015.1, read as the reverse complement.
CCGAGACGCTTATCCAGTCCAATCCGGAGCTCGTGACCAACCCGGATGGTACCGTCGCAACGGCCGACCAGATCGTCGCGGGCATCCGTTCTAATTGGGACATCCTGCGCCAAGGCACCAAGTCGCTTGCGGAATTGAAGTCGTCCTGGCTCAACCCCGACCTCAAGAACTTGTCCGACAAAGGCGTACTGCATGGCGTTAGCGGCATCTTCATGGCTGGCGTTACGATCGCCAAAGGCGCTCAGAATGGCGCAAACCTGACCGAACGAAACATCATAGACATCACCACTGGATCGGTCATGACGACGACCCTGCTCACCGAGGGTGGTGCCAAGAACCTGAAAAGCTATCTGAAAAACATAGGCAACGCTGATCTTGATCCCAACATCAAAGCCTTTTTCGACGACCCCATAAAATCTCTCACCAGCATCGCCGACAAATTTGAAAGCGGTGCCAAGGGTATCGGCGGTTTGGCCGGCATGGTTGCGGGTGCGTACGGAATCTTTGATGGCGTTCAGTCGATTCGCAAGGGCGACCCCGTCAGTGGTGGTATCAGCATCACTTCAGGCGCACTGGCGTCATTGTCAGGCCTGGCATCCGCGATTGAGGGCGGCGCAGGCCTTTTTGGCCATCTGGCAGTCAGGGCGGCGATGGCCCCGCTGGCTGGAGTCCTAGGCACCGTGGCGGCGGGCGTCGGCGCGGTTGCCCTGTTGCTCCCGGGCCTTATTGCGGAGGGCAAACGGCAGACGCAGCAAGACCACTTTGGTGATCTGCTCGGCGACTATCTGACGCAGTACGAAATCGATGGCGTGCAGGGCGGTGATTTCAGTGACATTCCCGATGAGGACTGGCCGCAAACCGACTAAAGCCTGTTCCCAGGCTTGCCCGGTGAGCCCTTGCCCTCCATCGGAACCCGTGTCGGATGGAGGGCTCAGCCCAACTAAAGTGCACACCATGTTTGGCTTTGCAGGGCTGGGCAGATGACTTGGTCGAAGGGAGACTCACTTTTTCCCCTCGCACGTTAAGTGTTATCAGGAATCGAGAGGAGTACTCCCCCGACGGCAGCAGGACTCAGTTCTTGCCTTTAATAGTGGATTCCAGCATTTCCCTGCTGCGTCTGTGGCATACCCGCGGAAGATCGGTAATGCGCAACCAACCGCGGGTGGCCAATGCCATCTTAGAACCCGAGCCTATCCCGCAGCCCGTAATACCAAGCCCCCATCGCCGCAAACGGTGTACGCAACAACTGACCGCCAGGGAAGGGGTAGTGCGGCAGGTCTGCAAACGCATCAAAACGCTCAGCCTGACCGCGCAGCGCCTCGGCCAGGACCTTGCCCGCCAGGTGCGTATACGTCACGCCATGGCCGCTGCAGCCCTGGGAATAATAAATGTTATCCCCCAGCCGCCCGACCTGCGGAAGACGCGACAGTGTCAGCAGGAAGTTTCCGGTCCAGGCGTAATCGATCTTCACATCCTTGAGCTGCGGGAAGGCCTTGAGCATCTTCGGCCGAATGATCGCCTCAATGTTCGCCGGATCCCTTGCGCCATACACCACGCCACCGCCGAAGATCAGCCGCTTGTCCCCCGTCAGCCGGTAGTAATCGAGCAAGTAATTGCAGTCTTCAACGCAATAATCCTGAGGCAACAGGCTGCGAGCCAACTCATCGCCCAAGGGCTCGGTAGCGATCACCTGGGTGCCACAAGGCATGGACTTGGCCGCCAGCTCCGGCACCAGATTGCCCAAGTAGGCATTGCCGGCCACGATAATGAACTTGGCCCTGACCTTGCCCTGCGGCGTATGCACAACCGGGCTGGCGCCACGCTCGATGCGCACCGCCGGCGATTGCTCATAAATCACCCCACCCAGGGACTCCACCGCCGCCGCTTCGCCCAGCGCGAGGTTGAGCGGATGAATATGCCCGCCACTCATATCGAGCATGCCGCCCACATACTCATCACAAGCCACCACTTCGCGAATACGCCGCTGATCCAGCAACTCCAGCTGGGTATGCCCGAAACGCTCCCATAAACGCTTCTGCGACTCCAGGTGGCCCATCTGTTTAGTGGTGAGGGCAGCGAATACACCGCCGTCCTTCAAGTCGCACTGAATCTGATACTTCTCCACCCGCTCGCGAATAATCCGCCCGCCCTCGAACGCCATGTTGCCCAGCAACTGCGCCTGCTGAGGACCGACACTGCGTTCGATTACATCAATGTCGCGGCTATAACTGTTAACGATCTGCCCACCGTTGCGACCCGAAGCACCAAAGCCGACCTTAGCTGCCTCCAGCACGGTGACCTTGAAACCGTTCTCCAGCAAAAACAGCGCAGAAGACAGCCCGGTGTAACCGGCCCCGATCACGCACACATCAGTCTCGACATCGTCCTGCAGAGCCGGGCGCGCCGGAACCGGGTTGGCCGATGCGGCGTAATAGGACGCTGGGTAGGATGTGTTCGTCATTCTGGAACCTCTGTTTTATATTTTTTACGAATGCAGCGATCCTACCCGAGATAAAAATCGGCCGCCAGCCACCTCCAAATCTTCGTTGCCCCGGTGAAATTAAATATTTTGCATATTCATAGGGTTAGGTGAAAAAAAGGTGTTGACACCCCTCCGGAATTCCGTAGAATGCCGCCTCACAGCAGGCACGTAGCTCAGTTGGTTAGAGCACCACCTTGACATGGTGGGGGTCGTTGGTTCGAGTCCAATCGCGCCTACCAAACAAAATCCGCTCTGCTGGGCGGTCTAGAAGGGTCAACCGAGAGGTTGGCCCTTTTTTGCGTCTGGGGTTTGCAAAGCTGCGACGTAGGAGGTTTCTGAAAATCTCTTCAAAGGCACTAATCTGGCCCCAAGTCCCTCGCCGGAGGTTTTTTATCGCATTACGCTCTGAGCGTTTTCAGGAAAGAGGCTTGGTAAGGCGATGGATAGGCTTATCGGTGGCGTTAATGTGCAGTTTCTTGTGAAACGTGTTGTTGCCGATCTGAGCAAGCTCGATACCGACATGAGTCAATGCACCAAGATTTTATGCGAGAAAAACGTTCCCGAACGTTATCTGGAAGGCCACCCTTTTGGCCTGGTGGCAGATAACCTGAGGTTTGCAGAGAAGAAGCTCCGTGAAGTTGACGCTCCGCTTGGGCGCGAAAAAGAGCTCAATACGCTGCTTTGAGCTGTAGCGAAGGCACGCTCGGTTGCGGCGATGAATGATTCCCTGATACGCCAACGCACCATCGTTCCGAATATCATCGAGAGCGATATCGACTTGGAAGGGCTGAAAGCTCTGACGGCCCGCAACACACAGCGTCTGATCGATCAAGTCGGATAGTGGCGATGATAACCTACGAGTTCTTCTATAAATGATAATTGGATACAGTTATGAAAAGCTGTTTGAGGACGCTCGGAGCTAGCCTCGCTAACAGAATAGTGATTCCCGCCGCTTGGGTATCGGGGCTTGCGATGATAGGACTCTTGTGGGGCATGATAGAGTTTTCGCCCGGTAAGCTTACAGTCGAAGGACGTCAGCTCTTCCTGGCTTCTGTTTCTATTTTTTGCCTCGCCATATGGTACTTGATATGGCGCAAGAGACGAGCAAAAGCACTTGTAGCATCTATCAACCTAAAAGAAGGTTTGAGTTTTGATGATACTCAGTTGCTCGGCTTTCCAAGCCCTCTATTTTTTGCCTTTGACCCTTCCAACAAGAAACTCGCTCAATGCCAAAGCGCCACCGGCGATTATCAAGTTCGAGATTTCACGTGGGTAACAGGCTGGCAGTGTGAGTGGAAACAGATTGACACCAGGGTGTCGGGCGGGGTTCTTCAAATAGTCGATGGGGCGGGCATGAGTGTTCCAGCCGACGAGATTCGGCGTAGATTCATAGGATTCTCACTGGTTTTGACGGTTGCCGATACAAGTCATCCTCCCCTCCGTTTTCCAATGAACCGGAGCGTAGCTGAAGGGTGGTGTGCCCGGTGCAATGTACTTTTCAAGTGCTAAACACAAAGCATCACACCGGGGGTAACAGGGACAGACCACGATTGTGGGAAGAGCCAGGTACAAGTGAGTTCAGTTCTTGGTCTGTTCTCCGGTTTCCCCGTACGGCACTGATCTTCAGTTCCACGAAGAAGACATACCTGACTGGTTTATGAATACGTATGTAGACAAAATTATAGGCGCCAGCGATAGGTGCATCACACTAGAGGCAGCGAGCCTCTCAGAGTGACGGTATCAAGCGTTGGAATTTCGAAGTCCTCCAGGACCAGCATGTTCCCGTTTGAGAGCTGCCATTGGTAAAAATCTGAAAAGTCCCCTTTAGCCAACGCGCGGATTACCTTCGCAACGAAGCCGTGCGCGACGAGCAAAATAGTTTTTGACGGGTATTTCGATCCCAGTTCAACCAAACCGTCCCGCACTCGCTTCACAACATCAGAGATCGACTCGCCACCGGTTGGCCCGGCATCCCAACGTCGGGTGATATTTTGTGACCAAAGCTGTGGATATCGCTCTCTAGCGTCAGCTTGAGTCAAACCCTCAAAAACCCCGACATCCCGCTCTCGGAAGCACTCCATTATCTCGGGCGGGAGCTTCAGCCCTTCGTTAAGAATGTTCGCAGTTTCTACGTAAGCGTCCGCCAAACACACCTTGCGCAATTGGCCGGGCGACCATCTAACGAGAAAAAAGGGGACAGATTTATTTTTTTGCTTCGCTGTGCTGCGAGCTTCCATCGAATGGATTCGCTTGGATCAACTAGCTGCTGGCTAGAAAATAAATCCGTCCCATTTCCCCCTAAAGATATTTTTTTGCTTCGCTGCGCTGCGAGCTTCTATCGAATGGATTCGCTTGGATCAACTGGCAGCCGAGCTCGAATCAAGATCTGTCCCTAATTCACATGGGAGTGTTGATGCGTCAGTCTGGTCCAATTCAATACTTAGCTACGATTGCGTGGGCCAGTTGCATGTCATTCATCAGCGGTGAGTTGTAGGCCGAGCGATAGTAGCGAGACGCCTGCTCAAACTGTGCTCCGCGGATCTCACCATCAGAGCCTATGAATGCGAGAGCATCGTCCTTCGCTTTTTTCATTATTGCTGGGCCGTTGACTGTAAGTGCCGTTGTTGCGCCGAGGATCATGGTCGGAGCAAGTGTAGTTACGGTCAGCGCGCGCTCCACTGGATTTTCGACATACCACGCCGTCGCGTCAGCACTGATCGTTACAGTGATGATGGTTGTCAGCGCCTTCCAGAGATCCATTCTTCGTTGCTTCCATTGCGATCAAAGGGCGCCAACATAGCAGAGTAGGGTACTGCCATAAACAAGAAGCACAGCACTGGGCCGGGCTTCTAAGCTTGCAGGTGACATGCCGCCAGTCGTTCGTGAGCTGGTCGTTCGTCATGTCGCCTTCGGCGCCACAATAAACGTGGTCGGGCATATCCTGGTCAGCCTCGGTGCCGCCATCCCACGGGTAGAGGTGAATCGCGCGCTTGCTCATGGCGTCACCTCGCGCCGTGCCCACCAGCAGACCGGACCGTCGTCAGTATCGTGAATCGCCAGGCAGAACCAGCCGTCGCCTTCAGGCCGATGCGGCTCCCAGTGTCGGCATATTCCAAGAAAAGGGGACGGATTTATTTTTGCCCCGTGTCTCTGAGAGTGCCCATCAATGGATTCGCTTGGGTCAACTGGCAGCCGGCTAATGGGTGTCCCCTTTTCCATGTCTATAAGTCCCTTCGCTATGCCTTATGAACGCTCAACCGTGCGCCGCCCGCGGCATTGACGCAAATTCCTACGCAAACCTCGGAAACCAGCGCATTGCGGCATCTGGATGGGCGGCTTATTGTCTCTCTGTCGCCCAGATGGCGATTCGGGTTTGGCGACTCGATTGAATGAAGCGCAGAAGCTCCTGCTCCTAAATCAATTGAATGAAGGTACTGCTCATGACCCGATACATGCCCATCACCGGCATCGACTGCATCCCCGCAACCCTGCTCATCGACACCGAAGCGCCTCTGGACGTCCTTTTCGAAACCGCCGATTACCGCATCCGCACTGTGACCCAAGTCTTGGAAAATATCGCGTTCCGCTCGGACATCAGCTCAGACACGGTGGTACTGACTGATTTTTGTAAATTGCTGACCACATCGTTACGCGATGGTTGTGATGTCATGGATGTGATTGGAAGACGATTGCGGGCGCAGGCGGCGGAATAATGAAGACGGGCGACTTATGAGCCGCCCGTTTCATAAGAGGAGAACGGGACCGACTACGATTATGAGACGGTCGATTACAAGTGAACTCAAAATCGTGGTGTGTCCCCGGTATCTAATCCGATCGTCAGGCAGGTGAATGATTAGCCGCATGCCCAGGCTGAGCATGAAGATCAATGCCTAGCGCATGAATGACCTTGAGTACGGTATCAAATCTCGGCTTTGATCCGGGTGCGAACGCCTTGTACAAGCTTTCTCGCCCCATGCCAGAGTCCTTAGCGATTTGCGCCATGCCTCGGGCCTTGGCGACATAGCCGATCGCTCGGAGAAACTCCTCGCTATCACCATCAGCTAGCACCTGAGAAAGGTACTCACTGATTGCTTCGTCGCTATCGAGTAGTGCCGCCATGTCAAATGTCGTCAGGTGTTGGCTCATGTTCAAATCTCTTTGGCCAATTTCTTCGCTCGCCGGATATCAGCACTCTGTGAAGACTTGTCACCACCCGCCAGTAGCACGATGACCACTCCACCGCGCATGGTGAATAGACCCGGTAGCCAGCGCCTACATCCACACGCAACTCTGAAATACCATCACCGACAGGTTTCACATCGCCCAGGTTACCTGCTGCGGCGCGATCAATGCGGCGGGCAATAGCGATTTTTGCTCGCAGATCACGGACCGATGAATGCCAAGCAGTGAACGTCTGCGTTTGCTGGATGAGATAATTCATGAGTGGACCGTATCCAGTTGGATACTGGAGGTCAAGATGCTGATGCTGGTCGTCCCCCTGTATTCTCGATCCGGGGGGGCTGGGGGGAAACGAGGACAGACCACGATCTGATGATGAGTGAACTCAAAACCGTGGTCTCTCCCCAGTCTTTGCGTAGCAGCAAAAAGGAATCAGTGGGATGTATTCGAGGGCTTGTTACGGACTGCGCGGAAACGTCGAGAGGGCGGGTACGGCACGCATAAAAAAGCCCGCGAGAGAGGCGGGCTTATTCAGGGCTGACCTTCAAAGGCAATCGGACTTGTCTATCTGAAAGTCTGTGATCGGAGCACTGCTTGAGTCATTGATCGTGTATTTGATCAAGAGCCCTGACTTCACGAACTGTCCTAGACCTTTTTCATCGCAGGATACTGAGGCCGCAAGGGCCTTTTTGTCTTTCGTAAATGCGTCGGAATCGATTTCATCTTTCGAGGTTTTTGTAAGTGTGTAGGAGATACGCATGATCCCGTCGTTATAGGTTACCGAATCAAGACGTGTGTCATCGATCATCTTCGGGGACTGGGCATTCATGATGAGCGCGGTCCCTTTAAGCTGGCGTTCTCGCTCCTCCTTTTTGTCTTCCGAAGCAGACCGTGCATGCCAGAGTTGAAGCAGTACAAAGAGTGAGATCATTGCTGAAAAAAATAGGATGGGGCCGCGGTATTGCTTCAATTGGAATATCCATATCAAACTGCTATCAGTTATTTGACCATGCCGTTCCCCTCATCTCAAGCTGGAAAAAATGCTGATGATTCGTGTGGGTAAAAAAGGGATCGTGGTCTGTCCTCAGCGCCGCCCTGTTCCCTCACAGGGCGTGCACTGGGCACGCTCGATGACCCGTGTGGCAATTGCCGGACACGTCAGCAGCTCCGCGAGCAGTCGCCAGAAGAAATTGAGCATTGGTAATCCTGACCTGATAGCGTTGCGTGAACGGGTCATGGATGGGGACAGCGAATGGGCAAAGCATGTGTTCCGATGTCTATTCGGAATGAGGACCCTTAATGCCGTACAACTACACAAACGGTCGCTACCTGGTCTTCAAAGGCCGGGGCAGTGATGGGGCGCCCTTTGGCCGGATTCACCAGGACGGAAAAGTTCGAAACCTCCTGGGTGAGCCGCTGTACTACATAGACATGGACGAACGTGCGTTCATTTCGGGCGATTTTGTCTTTCAGGGTGAAATACAAAAATGTCGCGACACGTTTTGTGTGCTCAGCGACAAAACGCTTTTCACATTTTCCGAGATGAAGGTTAAACCACTGGGAAACGAGACCGAGGAGCAGGCGCTTCACAGGGAGTTCAAAAGAAGGGCGCTAAGTTTGGCAGGGCAGATCGTTCAGGCGAAGAGTGAGATGGTGCAGGCACGCTTGGATATGACCTGGTCCAATTTAAACCCTTGCCGTCGTTTCGGTGCCTTCTTCACGAGCCGAGCCCGCAGGGAGCGAGCATCGCTAGGGTGGCCTTACAGTGGGCTGGAAAGTGATCATGAGTTCAAATCGGGTCTGTCCCCGTCTCCTCATCCTCGCTCGCGACAATGGTTTTGTGGGCTGCGGATGCAAGGAAAGCGCGGGCAGACCACGATTATGAGGCGATTCGATTACACGTGAATTCAAATCGCGGTCTGCCCTCAGCTTTCTGGTTTCCGCCGATCGAGGTGGGTTCTATAGCGGCACTTGCAGGAAGTCCTCGTCGTAGCTCGCGCTGGGAAAACATCCAGTCAATCTATACTCCGCGTTTTGCCCGGACACTCGCCAAATTAATTGGGACTTAAATGAAAAAGGTAGTTTTGGCTCTCTCGCTGGTCACCCTAGTAGCCTGCATGCCTTATCAATCAGTCAGCTCGCCAGATCCAAATTGGATGCGTCTGGGTGGAGAAAAGCCTGAGGGCTATCCAAGGACGTTTGTTGAGAACCTGAGCGGCCATTGCGCTCTGGTTACCGAGTCATGGACTGATGGAAGAATCAACGGTCGTCTTCTGTGGACCAAGAAGCAGTCTCGAAAAGCTATTACCTGCCCATAGGCGCCTGTGTAGGGGCTGATTTCGCGCCGGGAAGAACGGACAAGACACGACTGTGAGACCGCCAAATAATGTACGCAATATCGCGGGCTGTCCCAGTTTTTGCTGACCCCACCCTTGGCTCGTAGCAGCGAAGTAATGGTGCTAAATTCTGCGCGTCCAGCGTGTGGGCCCATCTGGCTCGGCGGGATATTAACGCCTCTCTCAACCGATTTTGTGGATATGGAAATTCAATGAACACACCCAAGCTTTCGATTGCGCTGTCCTGTGCTGTTGCTGTTTTGATGTTGAGCGGATGCGCTGCCTCTGTAAAAAGCGGCGGGACTGAAACGCTCGTCATTCAGGAGTCAGCCAAGCAGAACCTGGTCGTGAACTTTGAAGGAAATAGCAAGGTTCAACAAAATGAGGACTGGCCTCGCTTGAAGCGGGAGTGGAATGATGCCCTGCAAGTCGAAGCGACTCGCGCCGGCTACAGCCTTACAGAGACTCAGGCATCAAGCCAAGCGGGCAAGGACGGTGTCGGTATCAAGATCAACGTGACCAATTTCCGTTACCTGACCCCAGGCGCTCGCTACGGAGCGGGGGTCATGGTGGGGAATGCGTGGGTCAATTCCAGTGCAGATTACTCGGACTTGAAATCAGGCCGCCTGATTGGAACTCGAACGTATGACACCTCGTCGTCTGCTTGGGAAGGTGTCATGTCGGCCATGACCCAAGAGCAGGTTCAGGCTATTTCTCAGAAAATCATAAGTGACATCAAGGGCGCAAAGGCCAAGTAATGCGATCTTGGTTAACCGGCGTCATGAGTAGATGAATAAAGCGGGTTGCGGAAGAGCACGGATGACTCAATGGAAAACACAGGGATTCTGGAGCAGGGCGTGGATCTATACGCTGTTGCTATTTCTCATAGGGTTTATCACTGATTCCGATGCGACCTGGTTGGGCGACGGCTCATCCAAGCCCAAGCGGGTCTTCAGCCTTGGCTTCATCGCGTTCTGTGCGTTGGTGGCTGTGTTTGAGCTGATAGTGCTGAATCACTTCTATGGTGTGAAGTAGGTGAGGCGAGGGTTAAAGGATTGAGGGGAGGCGGGGCAGATCACGATGATGAGGCGAACTGATTACAGATGAACTCAAAATCGTGATTTGTCCCCAGTTCTCTCACTGATTGGGGGGCATCGGCGGCGGAATAGGTATGGAACCCTGCATAGCGTTCTGCCGTGCGATGCATTCGCATCGAAGCCGATGAAGCAACGCGCCCGAGGACGATTAATCAATGCCCAAGAAACTTCAGGAAAGCAAAACAGCGACGGCTGCTGACATTGAGCGCTCTATCCAGGCACTGAACAAAATGGCTGAACGCCTCTGGGGTGATGGTCGGGAGGCTGAGGCGAAAGCCCTGCTCGATGCCTTGGATGCTTTAAACAGGGCGCTCGACAGGATCAGGGTTGGGGAGAGCCGCAGGGTTCTTCATTAATGCTTGAAGGGAAATGGGGGCGCTCACGATGTGACACGGACCTATTACAAGGGGCCCAAATCGTGGTCTGTCCCCGGTTTACTCTTACAAGGGGCCCAAATCGTGGTCTGTCCCCGGTTTACTCCCCGGTTTACTCCCGGTTTACTGACGCTCCAGTCCAATTTTTAAAGCCTGAATCCAGTGACAACCTGCTGGGTGGGGGCACTGGATGACGTCCCATAACACTCTTGCCAAGCAGCGTTAAATTCATTGATTAAACTATAGGTTCCAAGCTCATAGACATCTATGGAGTCCGGGTCGGTCTTGGACTTTCTCATGGGTTGAACAATCATGCCCCGCACTGGAATGCCTGGATTAATCAGGGCAAGCAAGATTTTATTAACCAACGCTTTCTTTGCGTATACGTCTGAAGTTGATGTGCTTGCCAGGTTTCCGTTGCTTCCAAGCAGGCCGAGCAAGCAATAAAAGACCCAGCGTGTAGACATTTGTCGACCATAACTGGCATCGCCGAGATGGGCGTCCACACTTCCTTTACATTCGACAATGAGGTACTCCTCCACCGCGCCTGTTCGCAAATTTCGCTTGACCCATATTTGGTCTATCCCATTGGTTCGCCCTGATGAGGCTTTGCCAATTTTCAGCTGATAGTGGGTACCCATAACGGTTACCATTAGTTTGGCAGCGCCATATTCTCCTCTGTTCTCCGATGCGTAGTGTTTGGCATTTGAATCTCTTAAATTTGTATAATGGTTGTTAAGTCTATTGCCAGACTTTACGTCGTTTTTGCGAAATTTTAACCAGCCGGAAACCTCAGAATACGCGGCCGGATCTTTAGATAACGCATGCACGCACTGTTTTATATTTGGATGGTTAGGGCCGAGTAGATGAAGGTTTTTGGCGATGTAATCGCCAGCACTCTTTGATACGGGGTTGGAGAAGTTGAAGTTTGGCTGAATAGAGCTGCCCGAGGTGAAATATGCATCGGCGTTCAAGGCATTCTTTATTTGTTGAACATCATCCGTGTCGAGGAGAACTAATTGATCGGTACGCCAAGAAGCGTATTGAGCGTGAGGGTTGTAGGGGACGCAGTGCCTGTTTTGGAGCTGATTTATTGCCACGCTCTCTTGGCGCGAAGAACTCAGGTAGAACCCACCTAATTGACCGAGCGAGGTAAACGGATAGCCGCCACTATGGATGGCTGGGGACGGATTGCTCGATTTAGGTCCGCCAAAAAATACGGTATTGCGTTCTTGTATGATAACGTTGTTTGGTGCAAGTGATAGTATTGTGCTGTTTAAGATTTCACTCGGATCATAGCTGTTAAGATAGTTCATCGGATTCCATCCCGAAATTTAATTTTGCATTTTAATATAGTCGAGAAAACGTAGTCGTCAAATCGCAATCCGATTGTCGGGAGATATTTGAGCGCGCATTCCGAACAGATGAATCAAGAAGCTCAGGCATTGGAATTTGTGAGGGCTGGGTCTGTTCCCGGTTTCAAGTGGCCCCCGTTTGAGCATCTACAGTGTTTGGCCTGTGTTCAATGCCATCACCATTCCGCTGCCGCCACTCATCGACAACTTCTCGCAGTGTTTTAGGTACGCCATCACGTATCCAGGCCATAAAGCCTCTATCAAATTTAAACTTCGCGCCGCAGTGCTCCACCATGAATCTGCGGACGTTCTGTGTGTTTCGGTAATGCTTGCAAACTGGCGTCTCTCTTGTGAGCTGATCGCTGTGCCAATTAAAACTCATGGGGCAGGCTCCATGCTGAGTGGTCTGATTCATGAGTCCATGGCATGGGATGCTTGGCGTTTTGCAAGCGGTATCCACACGTCCACGTAACCCGTCCCTCGGGAAGGTTCGAAATCCGGACTGTACTGCTCGAACTCAGGCGCGTCGGCAAGTTCGTATTCGGATTCAGGCAACCAGTGATTGAAAATGGTGAAGAACGTCTGATGGATCGTCGAGATATGGCCTTGGTGTCGAAACACCACATAGTCTTGCCGTGGCACCCTGAAATACCGAAAAGCCGGAGGCAGAGCGTCGACGCAGGACACCTCTGTGCCAGCAATGTACTCAAAACTACCGTCCAGTTCAGGATTGCAGCACAAGCCATAGCTCCAGTTGTTTACCTGATCGGGTACCTGTCCCAAGTAGGGGGAGAACGCTTGCCATAAGCCGACGATGCCTTCGTTCTTATCGAAGGTAAAACGCTCCCCCAGACCTGCGATGAAAAATGCTGCTTTCGTTTCAAAGCGAGGTTCAGAGAGTGTTGTGAGCTTCCTTTCTTTCATACGTAATGGCTCCACCAGCGAGAGATGTACGTCCTCGTGCCCACGCACCTGCTTCGGAGTGAAGCCAAACAGATCGCAGAAGGCGCGCGTAAAAGCTTCATGGGAGCTGTAGCCTGCATCCAGCGCTACTTGCAGGATATCCGGCGCACCTCGACGCAAGGTCAGTGCTGCTTGGCTCAAACGCCGTGCGCGGATGTAACGCATCACCGACCAGCCCGTCGACAGTGCAAACAAACGGGCCAAGGCAAAGGGAGACAGGTTGCAATGGCGCGCGACACGTCCCAGATCGAGTTGGGATCCCAGCTCCAACTCGATGTACCACAGGGCCCTTTCGATACTCAGCATGACGAATCTCCATGAATGCTGAAGCGACGTTATCAAATGAATGGGGACAGCATTTGATCGTTCTTGCGGTTTCTGCTTTCCATGCTGGAGCGTATGAACGACCCTCACGTCTCTTCGCTATGGTTTACGAAGGCTCATTGGTGCCTATCAAGAACGAGTCATAAGGCTACTGCCTACACTGGATTAACTCACTTATCGAAGGACACCGAATGCTCATCGTCTTCAGCGGCCTTCCCGGCACCGGAAAAACGACTATCGCCAATGATCTCGCCGCTACAACAGGCGCCGTGTATCTGCGGATCGATACGATTGAGCAGGCGATTCGAAACTCGGGCGCGCTTGCGCACGATGTGGGGCGCAGTGGCTATATGGTTGCCAATGAGCTCGCCCTGAGTAATCTTCGTTTGGGTCGCACAGTCATCGTTGATTGTGTCAATCCCGTCCTCGAAAGCCGAATCGCGTGGAGCGAAGTTGCCTCACGGGCGGGTAGTCGGTTGGCAAATATCCAAGTGATCTGCTCCGATAAACATGAACATCAGTGCCGGGTAGAAACCAGGAGAGGTGACATTCCTGGGCTGACGCCACCCACCTGGCAGTCTGTACTGGATCATGAATATGAGCCGTGGGATGAAGTTCCGTTTTGCGTAGACACAGCCCTGGTCTCTTCAATGCAAGCGGTCTCGATGATCATCAACCGATTCCTGCCTAATGAGTAGCGCAATTCCAAGGACAGACCCCAGCAGGTTGTGAGCATCGCCTCGTAAAGAATTGACCGGCGGTCCGACCCTTTGGAATTACTGCCGCCCGGGGGACTCAACTCATCGAGGAATATGTATTCCCCAATGGCGGTGAACACCGCCCGAGGTAAATGGAATGACGTCGTTCGAAGAATTCAGGGCCACATCCCATGAGCTTCTCAAAGAGCTGGATGCCGCAACGATAAAAATGATGATGCTGGTTTCTGCGAAAGAGGTATCCGGTCCTTCTTGGGAGGATGCTACCCAGCGGCATCATGACGCTGTAGATGCTTGGCATGCCTTTCTCAATATCCCTACGAATTTCTCGGCGAATCCGCCTCTTCCCTGAGGGCGCGGAAGGAAGAGGGCGGATCGAGCTTCGTTGTTCTTCTGTACGGAAGAGGCTACAGGGATCAGTTAGGCTCGTACGGCCACAGATTCAGGGGATAGATTTCCCTTCTTGGTTCGGGGTGAGGCGGGCAGGCGCATCCGGTTCTGCGATGCGCCGCCCCAACAACCACTCACTAAACACCCGCACCTCCACCTGCCGCTCCCGCCCCGGCACGCACACCACCGTATACCGCGCACCCGCCAAGCGGACCTCAGGGCGATAATCAACCAACTGCCCATTCGCAACAGCCTCAGCAACCAGCACATTGCTGGCGAGCACCAGCCCGTGCCCGGCGATTGCCGCCTGCAGGGCATGCTGCTCTTCGTCATAACGCCGGAAACGCGCGTTCTCCAGCCAGTCGAGGGTGTCGGCCTTGGCGCACCATGCCGGCCAGTCAACCGCTACGTTCGCGCTACTCAGCCACGGCACGTCGATCAGTTCGATAGGTGAGCTCGCTGTGGGCGGTTGCCACCCGGGGCGGCAGTAAACGCCGAAGTGCTCATCCAGCAAAGGCTGTTCGAACAGCTGTGGGTCCGGCCTGAACAGGGCGCGGATTGCCAGGTCGATGCTGGCGTCTCGTCGCAGGTCGACCACGTCGTTGCTGCTGTGCAGGCTGACGTCGATCTCCGGGTGCAACCGATGAAAGTCCCCGAGTCGGGGTATCAGCCACAGGCTGGCGAACGCTGGCGTTGTGCTCACCACCAGGGACTGCGCGGTACACGATGGCGACAGTATTTGCAGACCCTGCTGGATATCGAGCAGAGCGCGGTGCATGTAAGGGTGAAGGCGCTCGCCGTCGGCGCTCAGGCGCACGTTTTGGCTGGAGCGCTCGAACAGACGCACGCCAAGGAAGGCTTCAAGGCTTTTGACCTGATGGGAGATCGCCGCCGGGCTGATGTTCAGTTCCTGGGCCGCCGCCTTGAAGCTGCCCAGCCGTGCGGCGGACTCGAAGCCGCGCAAGGCGGTGAGGGGCAGTTTGGCGAACATGGCGGGTAGGTTACTCAGGTTGAGCGTGGCTCAATTTAGCTCAATTGTGCGCAGGGGCTCAACTTGCCAGGCTGTGGTCTCCCAACCCCCTCTTAAGGAACCTGCCGATGCAAGGCACGCCCCGTAAAATCCTCCAGGCCATCCTCTACGAAGCCGGCGGTGTGCTGTTCGTGGCACCGGCGCTGGCACTGACCTACGAACAAGGGATGGGCTATTCAACCCTGCTGTCGCTGGTGATTTCTGCCGTCGCGCTGGCCTGGAATATGCTTTTCAACGGTCTGTTCGAGTGGTGGGAGCGCCGCCAACCCAGCCGTCAGCGCAACTGGCAGCGACGGTTGCTTCACTCCCTGGGATTTGAAGGCGGCTTGACGTTGATTCTTACCCCGGTGATTGGGGCCTGGTTGGGCATCAGCTTGTGGCTGGCGCTGGTGACTAATCTGGGGCTGTTCGTATTTTTCTTTTTTTACGCGCTGGTTTTTCAATGGGTGTTCGATCGAGTGTTTGATGTTCCGCTTTCGGCGCAGGCTGATCAGGGTTCTGTCTCTAGCGCCCGCTGAGGCAGGCGCATGATTTGCCCTGGCGAAACGTTATCGGGGATCCAGGCAGGCACCTGCCTGGCTCTCTCTTATGGTTTTTCGAGTCGCTAATAGCACCAGCCATAAAAAAGAGGACAGCCATACGTAGAATCCGTAGCTGTAGCCCGTGACGGTCACTCGTCCGTCTCCATCATTCCACATGCTCGTGTACAGGTACGACGATAGACCGAGGAGGGTGGCGCACAAGGCGCTGATCAGGCGTCGTCTCGCACTCTTGTGTGAGAAAAATGCCACGATGAAGAAGGGATTGGCCAACCAAGCAGCACTATCACCCAGTAGTGCTAGAAACCCGAAGCAAAGAGCTTCGTAGCCGTAGGTGACGCTCTCAAATTCCCATACTTCGTTTCGCGTGTTGATGGCTGGCAGCATGAGGCTGACGGCAAAAAGGGCCAGGCTCAAGTCTCGAGCTTCTAATCGAAGTGGGTGGAATTTCATCAGCTCTCCCTGCTGTATAAAAGTCATCGTCTGGCAAAGGCTACTCCAAGGACGCCCTTGCTTACATCAGAGCCAGGGACCGTTCACCAGGCGAGCCATTCCTGGCCGAAAGTCGTTACAATTTGGCTCGACGCGGGGTATTCGCAACGCGCTGCATTTCATTTGAATAAGGAAGTATTACGTGAAACGGAGTTTCTCCCTGGCTCTTGTCATCCTGGCTGCCACTCTCGGTGGCTGCGCCGCCAACAAGCCGGCCAATGATCCATCCTTGATTGGTTCATGGAAAGGCCTGCGGACAGAAAACGGCAAATGCCAGTTCCTCTCCTGGAAAAATGACTTCAAGCCCGACGGTCGTTTCACCATCACCTTTTTCCGGGATGCCCAGCAGACTCAGCCGATTCAAGCCGAACATGGCACCTGGTCAGCTGCCAATGGCAAGAACGAATTGAGAACCGATGGCGTGCGTATGCCAGATGTCTATACGTACAAGTTGATCGATGCCGACACGGTGCATTACGTCAGTGTGGCGTCAGACCCTTCCGGCGATTGCCAGGAAGATTATGACTTCACAGAGCGCCGCATTCGCGGTTGAACCCATTTTTGGGCACCTCGTTTAAATCAGCATTCTAGAGGGATCTCTTATGCACTCATTTTTCGCCAAGACTTTTGGCGGTCTTACGACCAGCTACTACATCCGCCAGTTTCTTTTTGGGCTGGTGTTCACCGTGATGATCATCTCTCTGGCGGCCAACGGCCCTGGTGGAATCGACGCGAAGCCTGGGCTGATCGTATTGGCGATCATCAACACATTACTATATCCGTATTCTCGATTCGTCTACGAAAGCGTTGTCGGCTACATCATGGGCAACAATGTTTTTTTCGTGAACGCACTGTTCATGCTGATCGTGAAGGTTTTCACCATGGCCATGTGCTGGTCGTTCGCGATTTTCGTAGCACCGGTTGGGTTGGCGTACCTGTTCTGGCGCAACAGCCGTTCGGCCGTTGAATAGGTCAATAGCTCAACGCGTTTGCAATTGAAAATTGGCGTGAACAGGGCAAACCTGAACAGACCACGATTATAGGTAAACTTTAATCGTGGTTTTTGCGCATTTCCCTCTTGATGGTCTGTTCGAGTGGTAGGAGCGCAAACAGCTCGGGCGAAGGCCGCAGTTCTCCCAGATAGTGGCGATTAAGTGGCATGATTAGCGCTCACCTAAGGAGAGGCGCATGCAATTTTTACAAAAGGAAAAACGCCATTACTTGACTGACGAGTTCATCGGCACGGACCAGGGGTGTGGCATATTCATACCAGCCAACAAAGCGCTCTACAGCTTCGTGCGAGAAAATCCCAGCCATACCGATCATGCGCAGGTGGCTTCAAAGGCGCTGATCATCGGTCGCAGTCTGGCGGCATCGGTCGAGCGCCGCACCAAGGATGAGGAGGATGGCTATGAGGGCTCCACAGGAGGCTTCTATTCGCGGTTGGCTAAATCTATTTGCAGCTCAGACGTAGGGTTGGAAGCGTCCCTTCTTCCAGTCGGGGAAAGGCTGGCCGGATCTGTCTGTACCGCCGTGGATAAGGTGCATTCCCGGCTCTGCGAGGCCATCAGTGCCGTCACGAACAAGGACGCGAGCAGCTTCGCTTCGAAGTATTTGCATTTTCATTATCCGACGTTGTTTCCAATGGTTGATTCGCGAGCCAGGGAAGCGCTGAAGTGGATCGTGGATGAGGAGGGGCTGGTTTTCGCTCCGACCACGGCGGGCATGTCAAAAAACTACGCGACCTACGTAGGCTTCTACATACGCGTTCGTAGCCTGTTTGAAGAGGAACTTGGCCGGGAAATCAGCCTCAGGCAGATGGATAATATTCTGCTTAATCGCTACGACAATTGGGTTTAGGAGACAGCATGATACGGACTGTGGTCGTTGCGTTCGCAATCGCGATTCTGAGCGGGTGCACGACGGGGCCCGCCTGGAAGATATCCAGTGAGAGTGAAGTATTCCCCAAAAGAACCAGTTTGATTGTCACAACTGGAAATTACACAGCGGGTAACTCGTTTCTTAATACTTCGAACATATTTCCAGTTGTACGTAAAGAGGGCGAAGAGATCTACGTCGGACTGATGTCCAATGGAGATGTTCGGATTCCGATCGTAACGGCTCAAATATGGATTGATCAGAACGAGGTATGGACAATCTCGTCTCAGGAGACCCCTATGATCTTGGGGAAGCCATCTCTGGAATATGTGTTGAGGCCACGTTCGGAGCTCACAAGGCAAGCCCAGGCGCAGGGTTTGAATATTCACAAAATATTGGGTGGTTGCGCAGTGACTGGAGGGGACAGAGCCAAGGCAATTCTTAAACAGATGCTCCAGGGCAGCGTTTTAAGATTCAGGACGATTGGTATCGATAAAAACGTATCTCCGACCCAGGAGGTAGTCTTGGACGAGTCGTTTTCTCAATCGCTCGGATGGGCTGGGATTGATCAGAAGAGTTTATAAACCTCTGCATTGCGTCTGGCGTGGGCTGTATCTAGCGTCAGCACTAGCGGTCCCGATGGTCATTAGCCGATTCCAATCGAATGCGTAGACCGGAAATAAAAGGGGATGGATTCTAGTGCTGTGCTGACGCGTTTCTTGAAGGGAGAGCGGTTTTGCTTGGATCAGTTGAGACTGCCTGGGAAATAAATCCGCCCCCCTTGTTACAGGTGCTAGAAGAACTCATCCAGAAGCCGATAAAAATAAATTCGGTCCTGATCGACTTCCAGCACTGCGTATCGCCGCAGAAATGGCGCTACCCATTGTTCTCCCAGTTCCTCGGCAATGTCCCGAGTTGTCAACGCCAGGTCCTGATATCGATCCGCAACGCCCAGCCGACCGCAATCAATGAAACCCGTAAAACGACCGTTGTCGACAATGATATTGGGCAGGCAAGCGTCGCCGTGGGTCACGACGAGGTTTTGTTCGGCTGGTTGGCGGTTTAGCAATTTTTCAAAGAGTAAGTCGGGGGCGAGTCCCTGGTGCTCTTCGTCCAATTCCTCCTGATCGACAAGCCCGGCTTCCATTCGGGCTCGGGCCTTGGCAATGCGATGGCTGGGGCTATGGTCGAAGGGGCAATCGACCGGGTCGAGTTGATGGAGTTGGCGCAGGGCGTCGGCCATGATGTTGACCTTGACCACCGCGTCGATGGGGGCCGACAGCAGGTCAACCCCCGGCACCGCGCTTAACAACAGCCAGTCCCTGTCCGTGTCGTGGGCTTCATCGAGGACATGGGCGCAAGGGGTGCCGGTAGAGGCCAGCCAACGCAGTCTAGCCGCTTCGTCGCGTAGCTCGCTTAACGGTCCGGCGGGTTCTGTCTTGATGAACAGGGCGGGTGCGCCGAAAGCATTCAGGCGAAAGACTGCGGCATCCGAACAGCCGACGGTCATTTGCTGCCAGCTGTGATGCTTGAAGCGCTGCCGCCAGCTGCTCGGGAGTTTCGCGATCATTTCTTCGTGTAGCGGGGTGGTGGTGGATTCGTCCTTGGTGTTCACCACAGCTCCTTGGAGGGTCTGGACCGACCGTTATGAAACCACACATTGGCCCGCCGGGGCAGGGTGTCATTGGTCGGCGACTGGTCTAGACCGGGGGTTGTACGGGGATAAAGGGTTGTCACGCAGGTTGATGACGACTACCCTGAAAATGTTCGGATTGTTACGAGAGATTTCGAGCGTGGCGATTTTCGGTCCACCCACTTAAGGACGAGGTGAGCACAATGTTTTCTCATGAAGGTACTGCAATAGAAGTGTTGCTCTTCATTTTTGGCTTTGCCGGGTTTGCCCTGGCTTTGTGGTTTGTTCATGCCTATTTCGAGCGAAAGGCTAGGGATGGTGTAAAAAAACAACATTTAGGTCATCGGGATAGTTGAGCATCGGCTGATTTTGCTCAAATTCCACCTTCAGAAACAACAAGCCCGCACACTCATGACGAGGCGCGGGCTGTTGATGACCCAAGCCTGCAATCAGAGACGCATGCCTTTGAACGGGTTCCAGCCTTGCTCGCCTTTCACTTCCTTGAGGTAGTACGCGTAGTTGGCCATGAGTGCATACATCATCGACATGGCGATGCTCAGGCCAGTGCTCAATGGCCGAGGAAACTCCATGCCGATGATGGCGAAAATCACGCTCAATGCGATGTGGATCGCCAGAAAAATACCAAACAGGGCCAGGTTTTTCTTCCACAGACCCAGGACGAACAGGTAGATAGGGCCGAAGAAAAACGCAATCACGTTGGCGTTGATGAGGATCTTCTTCTTGACGCCAGGCAACGTCTTGACGGCTTCCTTGTAGCGCGGGTCGTTTGGCGCACCGTAGGTGTCAAAGAAGTCGAAGCGCTCCTGCCATTTGGCGCTGTATTTACCGGTGCTTTGTACTTGTTCAGTCGTGCTCATTTTGCAAGGCTCCTGCTTTCCATAAGTAACTTTTCTTTCTTCCAAGAAATCCTGTGCTCTGTTTCTAGCGCATTGATTGCTTTGATCTTTGACGAAGGGCTCGAATGAGTCCCTGAAGTGCTTATTTTGCCGTTTTATGGCCCTTGGTGTGGAACATTCCGCACTGGCCCGCTTGAGCGGTCGTCTGGTCTGTGACGTGCTTCACTCTATTTTTTCAATTGGGGGGCGCCGGCCGAGCTTCAGGAGCGACTGACGCTGTCACCGTAGACACGGATCATGTCCAGCAGGTTCTTGACCCGCAACGGCAGGTTGCCGGCTGGATAGACCGCATGCATGCGCGGGTCTTCACCCGTGCTGGAGGTCAGCTTGTACTCGGGAAACACCCGCGCCAGGCGTCCCGCCGCCACTTCCGGCTCCGCCAGCCAGTCGGCCAGACGGGCAATCCCGGCACCGGCCAGCGCAGCCTGGAACACCGCCGCGCCGGAACTGAAACGAAACTTGGGGTGCACGCGAAAGCTGCCGGCCTGGCCCGGCCCACGAAAATTCCATTCCTTGAGAATCCGCGGCGCCGTGTGCAGGATCAATGCGTGCTGTTCCAGCGCCTCGATGGACGCTGGCAGCCCGCATCGCTCCAGATAGCCAGGGCTGGCGTAGAGGTAGCGCGAATAGCTCCACAGCGGGTAGCCGATCAGGTCGCTGGATTGTGGAAAGGCGCCGCGAATCGAAAAGTCCAGCTTGCCCTTGACCGGATCGACCGCTGCATCGGTGAAGATCACATCCACGCTGACATCGGGATAACGCTGGCTGTACTGGGCGATCAACCCGGGGACCACTGTGTGGGCCAAGGATTCCGGTGCGGAAAAGCGGATCCAGCCGGTGGCCAGGCCGTTGAGCCCGGCCAGATCCTCGTCCGCCTCACGTTGCAGATCGAGCATTCTGTAGGAGTGGGGCAGTAGCCGCTCGCCGGCCTCGGTCAGCGTCACGGCATTGGCCGAGCGATTGAACAGCTTGACCCCGCTACGTTCTTCCAGCCCTTGAATGGCGCGGGTCAGCGAGCTAGGGGAGCGCCCCAGGCTCCGGGCTGCGACGACAAAGCTGCGCTTGCGGGCCACCGTCGCAAAGGCTTCAAGATCAGCCAACATATCCAGTGCCATCGGCCACCTCATTGCACTTTTCACAATATGACATTGCAACACAAAAAAGCCCCTTCCGTTAGCCTTCCCGCTCTCACCACAAGGACGTAGCTAAATAGGAGCGATGGATATGTCAACGCTGGATGAAACACTTAGAAAAGCAACCGCCCTTGCGGGCGAAGCGACCCACGAATGGCTGGTGCCAAAAGCCCCCCTCTCGACAGAACTGCCTTTGGTCGAATTACAGATTTCCTACGAAGAAAAAAGAAAACTCCACGCCGAACTCAAGCATTTCGCAATCGGCGACAGCGCCTGCGGCCTGCGGCAGATGCCGGCCCTCGGACGCTGCCTGGAACAACTGCTGGCTCCGGAAAAATCCCGCTTGCTGCGTGACTTCCAGCACTGCGACGAGGTGGCGCTGGTGATCCGTGGCCTGCCGGTCGATGCGCAGTTGCCGGCGACGCCCTACGGCGGCGACCCGGATATTGCCGAACTGCCGGTGGTCGCAGGGGCGATCCTCGCGGTACTCGCCGTGCTCGGCACCTGCCCGGTGGGTTACCAGGGAGAGAGCGAGGACAGCGTATTTCGCCATGTCTCGCCCAGGCAGCAGCGGGAAACCGAGAAGAGTTCTTACGGCTCGCTCCTGGACCTGGGCATGCATGTCGACAACCCACACCTGCCGCTCAGCTGCGAGGCCGTGCAGCAGTTGTCCGCCTGTCCCGAGTACCTGAGCCTGACCGGCTTGCGCTGCGAACTGACGGTGCCGACACGGATCGTCGCGATTGCCGACGTGCTCAACATGCTGCCGGACTTCGTCGAGCAGGAGCTGCTGCGCCCGAGCTTTTCGGTACGCCGGCCGGACTCGTTCGACCACCAGGGCAAGGTCCTGGAACATGTCCCGCTGCTCTACCGGCCCAGCAGCGGCGGCCTGCACTGTCGCTACAACATGGCCAGCGTCAGCGCTCACTGCGAGCACTCGCGACTGGCCCTGCAACTGTTCGCCGCCGCCGCCAGTCACCCTGACGTGGTCCGCTCGGTACTGCTGCAGCCCGGCGACATGCTGATCTTCAAGAACCAGCAGACCTTGCACGCGCGCGATGGCTTCGCGCCGCGCTACGACGGTCTGGACCGCTGGATGCTGCGGGTCTTCGGCGTCAACGACCGCAAGCGTCTGCTCCCGATCTCAACCACCCACCCCTTTATCGCCAGAGCCTGATTCAATGTTCGATATCGTCCTGCTATGTGTCTTCGCCTTCGCCGCCGGTCTGATCGATGCGGCCGTCGGCGGCGGCGGCCTGATCCAGATCCCGGCACTGTTCAATGTGCTACCCAGCGCCCAGCCCGCCGCCCTGCTCGGAACCAACAAGGTCGCGGCGGCCTGCGGCACGGCCTTTGCCGCACGCTCGTTCGTGCGCAAGGTGGTGATCGACTGGAGCCTGGTAGTTCCTGCCGCCGGCGCGGCTTTTGTCATGGCCTTCGCTGGCGCGGCGACGGTATCGGTCGTGCCGCAGGCACTGATGCGCCCGGCGGTATTGGTGCTAATCATGCTGATGGCGATCTACACCTTCTGGAAAAAGGACTTCGGCAGCCTGCACAAGCCCATGCACATCGGCACCAAGGAGAAGCTGCTGGCGGTACTGGTCGGTGGTGCCATCGGCTTCTACGACGGTTTGTTCGGACCGGGCACCGGCAGCTTCCTGATCTTCCTGTTCATTCGCTGCTTCGCCTTCGACTTCCTGCACGCCTCGGCATCGGCCAAGCTGGTGAATATCGCCACCAATGTCGCAGCGCTGCTGTTCTTTATACCGAGCGGCAACGTTCTCTACTTGGTAGCGCTGCCGATGGCGCTGTTCAATATCCTCGGCGCGCTGACTGGCACCTGGCTGGCGGTGCGCAAGGGAGTGCCCTTTGTCCGCGCGCTGTTCCTGGTGCTGCTGGTGATCCTGATCAGCAAGCTGTCCTATGACCTGATCCTCCAAGGCTGATCTGGAAGGACTATGCAAGGATTTGACGTTTACCCACTTTGGCGGTTTGCCACGCGCAATCTCTAAGGCTCGGCGGGTTGAGTTGCCCATTGACCCGCCAAAAAGTGTTCGACAAGCAGATTCAGCCCCATACTCTCGGTTTTTGCACCGCAGATATTCAGAAGAGGCCCTGTTTTGTCGAATGTTGAATCCCACCTGCACGCGCTGACGTTGAATCACATCTACGACGGTTTCAAGCAACTGATCCCCATCTCTCTTTTCGTCGTCGTG
This sequence comes from Pseudomonas sp. Soil_N_39, assembly GCF_057655955.1. Classification (NCBI taxonomy): domain Bacteria; kingdom Pseudomonadati; phylum Pseudomonadota; class Gammaproteobacteria; order Pseudomonadales; family Pseudomonadaceae; genus Pseudomonas; species Pseudomonas sp. Soil_N_39. The sequence goes on along the minus strand of NZ_JBDGLI010000015.1, from coordinate 11,913 downwards.
TTCGGCGTTGCTTTCGGCCTGGCGGCTGCGCAAACGGGCTTGAGTGATACGTCCGCTGTGCTCATGAGCACCCTGGTTTTTGCCGGCGCTTCTCAATTTGCCGCGCTGGATCTGTGGGGACAGCAAGTTCCGGTCGTTCCGCTGATGATCACGGTCTTCGCCATCAACGCCCGGCACTTGTTGATGGGCGCGACGCTTTACCCCTGGCTGCGGGAGTTGCCCGTTGCCAAACGCTACGGTGTGATGCTGGTTGTGTCGGACGCCAACTGGGCAATGGCGATGCAGGCGTTCAGTCGGGGCAAGCCGGGGCTCGGGCTTTTATTCGGCGGCGGCATTGCACTCTGGGTCGCTTGGATCCTGGGCAGTTGGCTGGGGCTTCATTTTGGCAGCGCCATCGAGAACCCGGTCAGTTTCGGGCTCGATATGGTGATGGGCTGTTTCTTGTTGGCGATGGTTGTCGGCGGGAAAAAGAACCTGCGCATGTTCATCATCTGGACCGTGGCGGCCTGCTCATCGCTGTTGGCCTACTGGTATTTGCCGGCGAACAGTCATGTCGTAGTGGGGGCTTTGGCGGGAGGCGTTCTGGGTGCACTATGGATGGAGAAACAACAATGAACATCGAAACGGCGGGTTATGGCACCTTGCTGATCATCTTGATAATGGCCGCGGTGACATTGGCGACTCGGTGGGGCGGTGTTTTCGTGATGTCGTTCGTGCCGATCAACTATCGGGTGCAGCAGTTCATCACGGCCATGTCCGGTTCGGTGCTGGTGGCGGTGCTGGCTCCGCTGGCGGTTAAAGGTGACAACGGCGCACGCCTGGCTTTGCTGACCACGGCAATCGTCATGTTGACATTGAAAAAACCGCTGCCAGCCATTGCGGCCGGCATACTTGCAGCAGCTTTAGCCAGACAGTTCTGAACGGCCAAGTCGCCCGCTTACAAACGGGCGACGGGGCCTCCTCAACACCCAGGTCAAAAACTCAGCGCAGATGCGTCCCCAAACGAGTGATCCTGTACACCCGTCATGAAGTGCAGCGACATTTCCTGTGGCGCCTCGATGGGTGGAATTTCAAAACTCCCCACCACCTGGCCCTGAAGCGCGCTCAGCCGCATCGACTCTTCTTCCTTTAACTTTGCCATTCTCGCGTGGTTCGCTGCGATTTCGTTGAGAGTTGACACGGTACATCTCCGTTTGCTGACCAAGCATTGATTAATTTGCCGCCGCGTCAGAATTACGTCGTTCTTGGCTGCTGAGACAGACCAGTGCAAGCCCTGAGCCAGACAGGGCCGCTGGGTGGTAACGCCATTTGACAGCTGACGAATGGCGAGGCAGACGTACCTCGACGCTGCCAACGTTTCAACCATGCCTCAACAATAAGTCACTGATAATACAAACCGACCCTCGGACTGGGTCAGTCGGTTTCGGTGTTGTAGACGCTGGATGCATGTATTGAATGCCTGTTCAGCACGCCCACTGCGATTCCGATCAGGCTGGTGGCAACCGCCAGCAGCAGAATCACTTTTTGCGTCCCAACAGGCGCGGCCAGCACCGCGACGAGCAGGCCTGCGAGCGGTTGCGACAGGTTGTTAAGCAGCGTGATGACGCCGACGGTCTTGCCGAAGTCCTGGGGTGGAATGACTTGTTGGCGCAGGGTGCGGAAGTAGACGTTGAACATTTTGTCGAAACCGACGATCAGCAAGAAACCGACGACGTAGCCCCCTGTGTTCGGGCTGAGGGCGGTGATGAAGGCGCCGACGGCGATCAGCGTGTAGGAGAGGGCCCCCAGCAGTTTCAACGGCAAGGTCACCCGGGCCAGGATAAACAGGATGACGATGGTGGTCACCGCACCGGCCGCCTGCAACCCGGCGTAATCATCCTTGCCAGCGCCGTAGTGGCCGATGACCATGGCCGCCGACGTGGCGAGGGTGACACCGATGATCAGGTTGACGCCCACCGCCAGGCTGATAATTTTTTTCAGTTCCGCCAGGTTGCGAATGTGACCGAAGGCAACGCGCAGCGGGTTCAGCCAGAGGTCGTGATGTTGCTCGAAGGTTTCCAGGGTGACCGAGCTGGTGCGTTGCCAGTACCCCATGGCCAGGTCCGCCAGCAGGAACAGCCCGGCAATCGCCAGCACCACCCAGTGCCATGCCCACACCTCCAGCAGCAGTGCAGCGATCAGTGGGCCGAGTACCAAGCCGGTCTGGTCGGCGATTTGCGAGTAGGACAGGGTCTTGGTGTAGGTGTAGTGCTTGAAGATGTAAGGCATCAACACTTCGCGGGCCATGATGCCCTGGGTGGTCAACACGCCGCAGAGGGCCGAGAGCGCCACGATCCAATAGATGCCGCCGAAGACGCCATACAGCACGACCGCCACGCCGCAGGCCACGGCGCGATAGACCTGGCTGATGTGCAGGATGCGAATCGGCGGGAACTTGTCGCACAGTGCGCCGCAGATCGGGAACGCCAAATAGCGTGGCAAGGATTCGACGAAAAAGGCCAGGCCTGCCCAGGCGACGCTGTTAGTGGTTTGGAAAACAATCAGCGGGACGATGAACAGCAAGATCTGGTCGGCCAACCGGGAGAGGAACATCGAGGCGAAAAAAGCCAGGTAATCCTTGCGCATGGCGCTCCTTGATTGTTGTGTTCTGGTGTTATCCGGTTCAGGCACGCGGCGCGCAGTGTGATATGGAACTAATATCACGGTGAGTCTCTATATCTTTACAGGGGACATCCCTTTTTTGAGAGAACTGCCATGTTCAAATCGCGCTCGTTGATTGCTGCAGTGACCTGTTTCGCCCTGGTGGCGGGCCCTGGCATTGTTGTCGCAGACCCGGGCAACGGCAAGGGAAACGCTCAATTCGATCAAGGCCCCGGTCATGGACAGGGAGGTAAAGGCGGGCAGGGCAACAAGGGCGGTCAAGGAAACCCCGGTAACAAGGGCAATCAGGGCGGCAAGGGAAACCAAGGCGGTGGCGGCGATTGGCATAACGGTCCGAGCATCGACCGTGGCGGTATTTTGGGTGTGATTGGTGGCTATCGCGATTATTGGAGCCCCGGTCCGGCATTGCCGCCGGGCATCCAGAAAAACCTCGCCCGCGGCAAACCGTTGCCACCTGGCATCGCCAAGAAGCTCGACGGCCGGTTGCTGGGGCGGTTGCCGCACTATGACGGTTATGAATGGCAGCAGGTTGGCACGGACCTGATCCTGGTGGCGATCGCCACTGGCATCATCTATGAAGTGCTCAATGGCGCGTTCGACTGACCTGGTGCTTCAATAAAAGTAAAGGGTGGCCTCTTCGGAGTGGTGCCCGTCAGTGAAACGAACCTCCTGTGGGAGCGAGCTTGCTCGCGATAGCGTCAGTTCAGCCGATGATGAAGTGACTGACAAGACGCCATCGCGAGCAAGCTCGCTCCCACAGTTGTCACGGGTGTCAAGCCATCGGCATTCACCACAAATCCCCTGTGGGAGCGAGCCTGCTCCCACAGGTCTTGTATCAGCTTTCGAGTTGTCGCAGGCGCTTGTACAAGGTGTTGCGGCTGACCCCCAGTCGGCGCGCCAGGTGGGAAATATTGCCGCCCACTGCCTGCAATTGACGGTTCAGGTCTTCGGCATCGTTGAGGTCCACGGTCAGCGGCTCTGGTGTTTCCACCGGTTCCATTTCCAGGTCGACAAAAAAATCATCGGGCAGGTGCTCCGGGCGGATCGGCTGTTCCTCGGCCATCGCCAAGGCCACTTGCAGCACGCTGCTGACCTGTCGCAGGTTGCCCGGCCACGGATGACGTTCGAACAGGTCCAGCACCTCACGGCTCAGGCCGGCCCATTGGGTCGGTTCGCGGTGGTGTTCCCACAGGCGTTTGAACAGCGCCTGCTTGTCGCTGCGTTCGCGCAGGGGCGGCAGCTCCAGGGTCAGGCCGCCGATGCGGTAGTACAGATCTTCGCGAAACCGCCCCAACTGCACCTGTTCACGCAGCGAGCGGTTGGTGGCGGAGATGATGCGGATGTCCACCGGGAACAGCTCGGCGCTGCCCACCGGTTGCACGCAACGCTCCTGCAGGACCCGCAGCAGTCGGGCCTGGGTCGGCAGGGGCATGTCGCCGATTTCGTCGAGGAACAGCGTACCGCGGTCGGCCTTGCGGATCAGGCCTATGCTGCCTTTCTGGTTGGCGCCGGTGAACGCGCCTTTTTCATAACCGAACAGTTCCGATTCCACCAACTCGGCGGGGATCGCGGCGCAGTTGACGGCAATGAACGGCTGTTTGCAGCGCGAACTGGCCTGGTGCAGGGCTTTGACGAACACTTCCTTGCCGACGCCGGTCTCGCCATGGATCAGCAGCGGAATGTCCTTCTCCAGCAAACGCTCGGCCTGGCGCACGGCTTTCTCCACACGGCTGTCACCGAAGTGCAGGGTGTTGAGGCTGATGGCATTGCTGGCGGGCGCTGGCGCAGGCGTCGCCTCGGTGAAGACGCGGGCCCTGATAGACACCTGGCTCGGGCGCCTGAGCAAGCACTGGAATCGATTGCTGCCGGACGCTTGCAGGGCGAACGGCAGGCCGTCGGGTTGGTTCAGCAGTTCCAGCAGCGAGACCTTGAACAGGCTTTCGATACTCACCCGTGACAGGCTCAGGCCCAGCAGGTTGTCGGCCCGGCGGTTGGCGGACAGGACCTGGCCGCTCTCGTCGAAGATCAGCAGCCCGGCCCACTGGCTGTCGAGGTTGTTCAAGCCGGTATTGAACGTCAACTGGAAGTGTTCACCGCGAAACAGGTTGAGGATCAGCCGGTTCTCCACGGTCTGGCTCATCATCTTGACCATGCCCAGGGTGTGGGACGGCGGCAGGTAGCTGTCGCTGGAGACGTCCAGCACGGCGATGACCTTGCGCTCGGCATCGAAGATCGGCGCGGCGGAGCCGGTCATGAAGCGGTTGGCCTTGAGGAAGTGTTCATCGTGTTCGATGTGCACCGCCTGTTCGCAGGCCAGCGCGGTGCCGATGGCGTTGGTGCCGGTACAGCGCTCCATCCAGCTCGCCCCGGCGCTGAAGCCATGGGCCAGTTTCGGCTCGATGAAGCGCTGGGTGCCCCAGGAGGTCAGCACCTGGCCCTGGTTGTCGGCCAGCATGATCAAGCAGTTGGAGTTGCTCAGGATGTTCTCGTAATACGGCAAGACCTCCTGATGAGTGGTCTGCACCAGCGAATGCTGGCTCTCCAGCAATTGGGCGATGCCTTGGGCGGGCAACTGATCGAAGGCCGGCACGCTCTGGTGATTCAGGCCAAAGGCGCGGCAACGGGACCAGGAGGCCTGGATGATGGCCTCGTGGGACAAGGCAGGAGCTGGTGCGGCCATGGGGCACTCTCGCAGGAGCTGTTTTTATTGTTGTGGCAAGTCTCGCACAGACTCCTTGTGCTGGGGCAGATCCAGGCACTACTTAATATGCACCGATCCTGTGGGAGCGAGCTTGCTCGCGATAGCGGTGGATCAGTCACATTGATTCAACTGACCCACCGCTATCGCGAGCAAGCTCGCTCCCACAGGTCCTATTCAGTGTTGTTCAAAATTGTTCATTGTCAACCCGCGAATTGTTCAGTTGTTCAGTCATGGTTGTTCACTTGTGTTCATCAACGAACGTATTTTTCTGAAGGATTTTATAAAAAACCAATAAGATCAAAGGCTTTTGATTTCTGGCACGGCTTTCGCTTTTAGATTCGGGTCGCTTGACTCCAAATAATAAAAAGGCCGAGCCATGTCATTAAAGCTTGAGCACATCTGTCGCACCGTCGAAGGCCAGACCTGGATCGACGATGCCAATCTGAGTTTCGAACCCGGATCCTTCAACGTCCTGTTGGGCCGCACGCTGTCCGGCAAGACCAGCCTCATGCGCCTGATGGCCGGTCTGGACAAGCCCGACAGCGGCCGCATCCTGATGAACGGCGTCGATGTCACCAACCGCCCGGTGCGGTTGCGCAACGTGTCGATGGTTTACCAGCAGTTCATCAACTACCCGACCATGACCGTTTTCGAAAACATCGCCTCGCCGTTGCGCCAGGGCGGGGTGTCCGAAGAGGTCATCCAGAGCAAGGTCCTGGAAACCGCAAAAATGTTGCGGATCGAGAAATTCCTCAAGCGTCATCCACTGGAATTGTCCGGCGGCCAGCAGCAGCGCACGGCCATGGCCCGGGCGCTGGTCAAGGACGCCGAGCTGATTCTGTTCGACGAGCCACTGGTGAACCTGGACTACAAGCTGCGTGAAGAGCTGCGTCAGGAAATGCGCGAGCTGTTCCAGGCCCGCCACACCATCGCCGTCTACGCCACCACCGAGCCTAACGAAGCGCTGGCTTTGGGCGGCACCACGACGATCCTGCATGAGGGTCGGGTGATTCAGAGCGGCAAGTCGTCCTCGGTCTATCACCAGCCACAAACCGTGTTGGCCGCCGAGTTGTTTTCCGAACCACCGATCAACCTCATGCCAGGGCGTATCGCCGGCAATGAAGTCAGCTTCGCCAACTTTGTCCACTTTCCGTTAAACGTCGACCTGCGCCCGGTGGGCGAGGGTGAGTTCCGCTTCGGCGTGCGCCCCAGCCATATTTCCCTGGTGCCGAGCAACGATGACGACCTCGAACTGGCGGTGACCGTCGAGGTGGCCGAGATCAGCGGCTCGGAGACGTTCCTGCACGTGCGCAACGAGCATTTCCTGCTGGTGCTGCACTTGCCAGGGGTGCATGAGTACGACGTGGACACGCCGATTCGCATCTACATTCCGACCCATAAACTGTTTGTCTTCGACGCCCAGGGCAAGTTGGTCCAAGCCCCTGGCCAGCGTATCGCGAGGGTTGCCTGATGGCCGAAATTCGTTTGCAGAACCTCGCCCACAGCTACACCAGTACCCCGGCGGGCCCCGAGGACTACGCGATCCGCGAGATGAACCACATCTGGGAGCAGGGCGGCGCCTATGCGCTGCTCGGGCCTTCGGGTTGCGGCAAATCCACCTTGCTCAACATCATTTCCGGCTTGCTCAGCCCCTCCGAAGGGCAGGTGATGTTCGACAGCAAAGTCGTCAACGACCTGACCCCGGAACACCGCAACATCGCCCAGGTGTTCCAGTTCCCGGTGGTGTACGACACCATGACGGTGTTCGACAACCTGGCGTTCCCGCTGCGCAACCAGGGCATGGCCGAAGCGCGGATCCACACCAAGGTGCAGGAAATCGCCGAGGTCCTGGACCTGCAGAACCTGCTGGACAAAAAAGCCCGCAACCTCACCGCCGATGAGAAGCAGAAAGTCTCCATGGGCCGCGGGCTGGTGCGCGACGATGTGTCGGCGATCCTGTTCGACGAACCGCTGACGGTGATCGACCCGCACCTGAAATGGAAACTGCGGCGCAAGCTCAAGCAGATCCATGAGCAGTTCAACATCACCATGGTCTACGTCACCCACGACCAGTTGGAAGCCTCGACGTTCGCCGACAAGATCGCGGTGATGTACGGCGGCCAGATCGTGCAGTTCGGCACGCCTCGGGATTTGTTCGAGCGCCCGAGCCACACCTTTGTCGGCTACTTCATCGGCAGCCCGGGGATGAACCTGATCGAGGTCACGGCGCAGCCCGGTGGCGTCGGTTTCGCCTCGACTCACTTGCCGCTGTCGGACGCCTTGCAACGTCGGGTCGCCGAAGCCGAAGGCAAAAGCCTGAAGGTCGGTATCCGTCCCGAGTTCGTGCATGTCTGGGATGGCCCTTACGACGACGCGATGCGGGCTGACGTGGTTCACGTCGAAGACCTGGGCACCTACAAGATCCTGACCCTCAACCTCGATGGCGCACCGCTGAAGGTCCGCCTGGCCGAAGACAAGCCGGTGCCAGAAGGCACGGCGTATATCAGTTTTCCGGCCCAATGGCTGATGGTCTATGCCGATGAGTATTTGCTGGAACCGTTGAGCGAGGTGCAGCCATGAACAAGGTGCAGAACAACAAGGCCTGGTGGCTGGTGTTGCCGGTGTTCCTGCTGGTGGCTTTCAGCGCCGTGATCCCGATGATGACCGTGGTCAACTATTCGGTGCAGGACATCTTCGACCAGTCCAGCCGCTACTTCGTCGGCGCCGACTGGTACAAGCAGGTGCTGCTCGATCCACGTTTGCACGACTCGTTGCTGCGCCAGTTCATCTACTCGGCGTGCGTGCTGCTGATTGAGATTCCCTTGGGCATCGCCATCGCCCTGACCATGCCGACCAAGGGCAAATGGTCGTCCCTGGTGCTGATCATCCTCGCCATTCCGCTGCTGATCCCGTGGAACGTGGTGGGCACCATCTGGCAGATCTTCGGCCGCGCCGACATCGGTTTGCTGGGCTCGACCCTCAACGGTCTGGGCATCAACTACAACTATGCGGCCAACACCATGGACGCCTGGGTCACCGTGCTGGTGATGGACGTCTGGCACTGGACGTCGTTGGTGGCGCTGCTGTGCTATTCGGGGCTGCGGGCAATTCCCGACGTGTACTACCAGGCCGCGCGGATCGACCGGGCATCGAACTGGGCAGTGTTCCGTCACATCCAGTTGCCGAAGATGAAGAGCGTGCTGCTGATCGCCGTGATGCTGCGCTTCATGGACAGCTTCATGATCTACACCGAGCCGTTCGTACTCACCGGCGGCGGCCCGGGCAACGCCACCACGTTCCTCAGCCAGACCCTGACGCAGATGGCAATCGGCCAATTCGACCTGGGCCCGGCGGCGGCGTTTTCCCTGGTGTATTTCCTGATCATTCTGTTGGTGTCCTGGCTGTTCTACACCGCCATGACGCACTCCGACGCCAACCGTTGAGGCCCGCACGATGAGCAAGAGAAAGCTGATTCCGTTGCTGATCTACATTCTGTTCCTGCTGGTGCCGATCTACTGGCTGCTGAACATGTCGTTCAAGAGCAACACCGAGATCCTTGGCGGCCTGACCCTGTGGCCGCACGATTTCACCTTCCACAACTACAAGGTGATCTTCACCGACCCGAGCTGGTACACCGGTTACCTGAACTCGCTGTACTACGTGAGCCTGAACACGGTGATTTCCCTGGGCGTCGCGCTGCCGGCGGCCTATGCGTTCTCCCGCTATCGGTTCCTGGGGGACAAGCACCTGTTCTTCTGGCTGCTGACCAACCGCATGGCGCCACCGGCGGTGTTCCTGTTGCCGTTCTTCCAGCTGTACTCGTCGATTGGGCTGTTCGACACCCATATCGCCGTGGCCCTGGCCCACTGTCTGTTCAACGTGCCGCTGGCGGTGTGGATCCTCGAAGGGTTCATGTCCGGGGTGCCGAAAGAAATTGACGAGACCGCCTACATTGACGGCTACAGTTTCCCCAAGTTCTTCGCCAAGATCTTCATTCCGTTGATCGGCTCCGGCATCGGTGTCACGGCATTTTTCTGCTTCATGTTTTCCTGGGTCGAACTGTTGCTGGCGCGCACGCTCACCTCGGTGAATGCCAAGCCGATCGCGGCGGTCATGACCCGCACGGTGTCGGCGTCCGGTATCGACTGGGGTGTGCTGGCGGCGGCGGGGGTGTTGACCATCCTGCCGGGCATGCTGGTGATCTGGTTCGTTCGCAACCACGTGGCCAAGGGCTTTGCCCTGGGCCGGGTCTGAGGAGTCGATGATGGAATGGATGAACTGGACCGGCCCGACGGCGGCTTTTTTTGCGGTCATCGCCTTGCTGCTGGCGGGCATGACCACCTGGGAACTGCGTTCGCCGAGCATCCCTCGGCGCGGTTTCCTGCCGATTGCCACCACCCGTGGCGATCGGTTGTTTATCGGTCTTCTCGGTAGCGCCTACCTGCATCTGCTGGTGATCGGCGCCACCGACTGGAGCATCTGGATAGCGTTCGCGTTGTCTTGGGTGTGGCTGTTGGCAGTGATGCGGTGGGGCTAGTCGCAAAGGTTCGACGAAAGCTCTTAAACCCAAACAGGAGGTCTCTATGTTCGATAAAAACAATAAGCTGCGACATAGCGTTTCATTGGCAGCCATGCTGGCACTCAGCGGGCTGAGCGCTACGGCCTGGGCCGACGCCTATGAAGACGCCGCTAAAAAATGGATCGGCAGTGAATTCAAGCCGTCGACCCTGACAGCCGAGCAGCAGCTCGAAGAACTCAAGTGGTTCATCAAGGCCGCCCAGCCGTTTCGCGGGATGAAAATCAACGTGGTGTCGGAAACCATCGCCACCCACGAATATGAATCCAAAGTGCTGGCCAAGGCCTTCAGCGAAATCACTGGGATCCAGCTGACCCACGACCTGCTCCAGGAAGGCGACGTGGTGGAGAAGCTGCAGACCCAGATGCAATCGGACAAGAATATCTATGACGGCTGGGTCAACGACTCGGACTTGATCGGTACGCATTTCCGCTACGGCAAGACCGAATCGATCACTGACCTGATGGCCAATGAAGGCAAGGATTACACCTCGCCGACCCTCGACCTGAAGGATTTCATCGGCATTTCCTTCACCACCGCGCCGGACGGCAAGATCTATCAACTGCCTGACCAGCAATTCGCCAACTTGTACTGGTTCCGCGCCGACTGGTTCGAGCGTGCGGACCTGAAGGCCAAGTTCAAGGAGAAGTACGGCTACGAGTTGGGTGTGCCGGTGAACTGGTCGGCTTATGAAGACATCGCCAAGTTCTTCTCCGAAGACGTCAAGGAGATCGACGGCAAGCGCGTCTACGGTCACATGGACTACGGCAAGAAAGACCCGTCCCTGGGCTGGCGCTTTACCGATGCCTGGTTCTCCATGGCCGGTGGCGGCGACAAGGGCCTGCCCAACGGTTTGCCGGTGGACGAGTGGGGCATTCGCGTCGAAGACTGCCATCCGGTCGGTTCCAGCGTGACCCGTGGCGGCGACACCAACGGTCCCGCGGCCGTGTTCGCCACCACCAAATACGTGGACTGGATGAAGAAATACGCGCCACCGGAAGCGGCGGGCATGACCTTCTCCGAGTCCGGTCCGGTGCCGTCCCAGGGCAACATCGCCCAGCAGATCTTCTGGTACACCGCTTTCACTGCCGACATGACCAAGCCGGGCCTGCCGGTGATGAACGCCGATGGCACGCCGAAATGGCGCATGGCACCTTCGCCACGCGGTCCGTATTGGGAAGAGGGCATGAAGCTGGGGTATCAGGACGTGGGTTCCTGGACGTTCATGAAGTCCACGCCTGAGAAGCAAAAACTCGCGGCCTGGCTCTATGCGCAGTTCGTGACGTCCAAGACCGTGTCGCTGAAGAAGACCATCGTGGGCCTGACGCCGATTCGTGAGTCGGACATCAACTCCCAGGCGCTGACCGACCTGGCGCCGAAACTCGGTGGCCTGGTGGAGTTCTACCGCAGCCCGGCCCGCGTGCAATGGACCCCGACCGGGACCAACGTGCCGGACTACCCACGCCTGGCGCAACTGTGGTGGAGCCACATCGCCGAAGCCGCCAGTGGCGAGAAGACCCCGCAGCAGGCCCTCGACGGTTTGGCCAAGGATCAGGACGCGATCATGACCCGTCTGGAACGCTCCAAGGCCCAAGCCACTTGCGCACCTAAGATGAACCCTGAGCGCGACGCGCAATACTGGTTCGATCAGCCGGGCGCACCGAAGCCGAAACTGGCGAACGAGAAGCCTAAAGGCGAAACCGTGAGCTACACCGAGCTGTTGAAATCATGGGAGGCGGCACGCAAGTAAAGCCCCGAGTGTGAAAACGAACGGCACCGAAAGGTGCCGTTTTTTTGTCTGGGCTTACCGCGGCAGACAGACCCGCCGCCATCGCGAGCAAGCTCGGCTCCCACAGGGTTTTGTGGCGAGCATAGAGGTTGTGTACCCCCTGGCCCCCTGTGGGAGCGGGCTTGCTCGCGAAAGCGGTGTATCTGTCACTGGGAGGCTGAATGTACCGCCGCCATCGCGGGCAAG
>NZ_JBDGLI010000014.1:0-168637 GCF_057655955.1 Pseudomonas sp. Soil_N_39 | reverse complement strand
CGCGGCTATCCCGGCATCCATGCCGGGATGCCCACTGCGCAATGCCTGCGTTCGGCCAGCGTGGTTAACGGGGCGCCGAGATCAACGTCCACCGCGAGGCGGCCTGGCAGCCGACCTGGTTCTCCGGTCGTACTCCGATCCAACTGTGGGAGCGAGCCTGCTCGCGAAGGCGGCCTGACAGCCGACCTGTCTCTGGCGGTTGTACTTCGTTCCAACAGGGAATGCAGGGTAATACAGGACAATTTTCATGGCAGTGATCTGATCCGCATAACCACTCCTCAGCTAAGTCTTTGCTTCTGCTCGTGAATCCCGGACAATCGCGCCCCTGTTTCGGCCAGGGCGCTGCCTGTCGGGGTTTTCCGACTCGTCCTGGCCGGGTGCATGTGACCGGAAAGCGGAGATCCGACCGGATGAATGATCAGGCCAATAGCGTCGAAGAGCGCTTTGAAACGACAGTCCCAGCCACCCTCAGTCAATGGAGTCGCCACGACACCACCTGGATGCTGGGTCTGTTTGGCACCGCCATCGGTGCAGGCACTCTGTTCTTACCCATCAACGCGGGCCTGGGCGGTTTTTGGCCGTTGCTGATCCTGGCGTTGCTGGCGTTCCCCATGACGTTCTATGCGCACCGTGGCTTGACCCGCTTCGTGTTGTCCGGTCGCGACGGCGCGGACATCACCGAGGTGGTGGAAGAACATTTCGGCCTCAAGGCCGGTGCGCTGATCACGCTTTTGTACTTCTTTGCCATTTTCCCGATCCTGCTGATCTACAGCGTGGCACTGACCAACACGGTGGGCAGTTTCCTGGAGCATCAGTTGCATATCCAACCACCCCCTCGGGCGGTGTTGTCCTTGGTGTTGATCCTGGGCCTGCTGGCGGTGGTCCGCTGCGGTGAGCAGGCGATCGTCAAGGCCATGAGCCTGATGGTCTACCCGTTCATCGTTGCACTGCTGTTCCTGGCGGTGTTCCTGATTCCCCACTGGAGCGGTGGCATCCTGAGCACGGCGTCGACGCCGCCTGCACCTTCGGCGTTGTTGCATACCTTGTGGCTGGCGATCCCGGTGATGGTGTTCTCGTTCAACCACTCGCCGATCATCTCGGCGTTTGCGGTGGATCAGAAACGTCGCTATGGCGATAACGCCGAGGAGCGCAGTTCGCAGATCCTGTCGCGCGCCCATGTGCTGATGGTGGTGATGGTGCTGTTCTTCGTGTTCAGCTGCGTGCTGACCCTGACCCCGGCGCAACTGGCCGAGGCCAAGGCGCAGAACCTGTCGATCCTGTCGTACCTGGCCAATCACTTCAGCAACCCGACCATCGCTTTTGCGGCGCCGTTGATTGCGTTCGTGGCGATCTCCAAGTCCTTCCTCGGGCACTACATCGGTGCCAGCGAAGGCCTCAAGGGTCTGATCGTCAAGAGCGGCCGTCGTCCGGCGCCCAAGACCCTCGATCGCCTCACCGCAGCGTTCATGCTGGTGGTGTGCTGGATCGTCGCCACCCTCAACCCGAGCATTCTGGGCATGATTGAAACTCTGGGCGGGCCGGTTATCGCCGCTATCTTGTTCCTGATGCCGATGTATGCCATCCGCAAAGTCCCGGCCATGGCCCGTTATCGCGGCCAGGCGTCGAATGTCTTTGTTGTGTTGGTGGGGTTGGTGGCGATTACAGCGTTGGTCTACTCCTTGATGGCCTGACAACACAGGCCCCTTTTGGAAGAACGGTTCAGCCGGCATGGATGTCGGCTTTGCCACCGCCATCGCGAGCAAGCTCGCTCCCACAGGTTTTTTTTGGGTGTTCACAAAACTTGTATCCATGCTCAATTCCCTGTGGGAGCGAGCTTGCTCGCGATAGCGCTGGCTCAGCACGCCTCGAAATAGACAGGCATAAAAAAACGCCGCCCCTCGCAAGAAGGGCGGCGTTTTCAGTCAGGCGTTTTAAGCTTTAGGCTTGAACGACCGGGATGTTGGCATTTGCAGCCGCTTCACGGAACTCGGCGATCTGGTCGAAGCTCAGGTAGCGATACACGTCCGCTGCCATGCTGTCGATCTTGCCGGCGTATTCCATGTACTCCTCGACGGTCGGCAGGCGACCCAGGATCGAAGCCACGGACGCCAGTTCGGCCGAAGCCAGGTAGACGTTCGCGCCGTCACCCAGACGGTTCGGGAAGTTACGGGTCGAGGTCGACACCACGGTGGAGTTCGGCTCGACGCGTGCCTGGTTACCCATGCACAGCGAGCAGCCTGGCATTTCCATGCGTGCACCGGCCTTGCCGTAGATGCCGTAGTAGCCTTCTTCGGTGAGCTGGTGAGCGTCCATCTTGGTCGGCGGCGACAGCCACAGACGGGTTGGCAGCTGACCCTTGACCTGCTCCAGCAGTTTACCGGCAGCGCGGAAGTGACCGATGTTGGTCATGCACGAACCGATGAACACTTCGTCGATCTTCTCGCCGGCAACGCTGGACAGCAGACGGGCGTCGTCCGGATCGTTCGGCGCGCAGAGCACAGGCTCGTTGATGTCGGCCAGGTCGATTTCGATGACTTCGGCGTATTCGGCGTCGGCATCGGCTTCCATCAGTTGCGGGTTGGCGATCCAGGCTTCCATCGCTTGGGCGCGGCGTTCCAGGGTACGTGCATCACCGTAGCCTTCGCCGATCATCCAGCGCAGCAGGGTGATGTTCGATTGCAGGTATTCGGTGATCGACTCTTTCGACAGCTTGATGGTGCAACCGGCAGCCGAACGTTCGGCCGAGGCGTCGGACAATTCGAAAGCCTGTTCCAGGGTCAAGCCTTCCAGGCCTTCGATTTCCAGGATGCGGCCGGAGAAGGCGTTTTTCTTGCCTTTCTTCTCGACGGTCAGCAGACCGTTCTGGATGGCGAAGTACGGAATGGCATGAACCAGGTCACGCAGGGTGATGCCAGGTTTCATTTTGCCTTTGAAACGCACCAGGATCGATTCCGGCATGTCCAGCGGCATGACGCCGGTGGCAGCGGCGAACGCAACCAGGCCGGAACCGGCCGGGAACGAGATGCCCATCGGGAAACGGGTGTGGGAGTCACCACCGGTACCGACGGTGTCTGGCAGCAGCATACGGTTCAGCCACGAGTGGATGATGCCGTCGCCCGGACGCAGGGAAACGCCGCCGCGGGTCATGATGAAGTCAGGCAGGGTGTGGTGGGTGGTCACGTCGATCGGCTTTGGATAGGCCGCGGTGTGGCAGAAGGACTGCATCACCAGGTCAGCCGAGAAGCCCAGGCATGCCAGGTCTTTCAGTTCGTCACGGGTCATTGGACCGGTGGTGTCCTGGGAACCCACGGTGGTCATTTTCGGTTCGCAGTAGGTACCAGGGCGCACGCCTTGGCCTTCCGCCAGACCGCAAGCCTTGCCGACCATCTTCTGCGCCAGGGTGAAACCCTTGGTGCTTTCAGCAGGTGCTTCAGGCTTCTTGAACAGATCGAACGGTGGCAGACCCAGTTCGGCACGTGCCTTCTCGGTCAGGCCGCGGCCGATGATCAGCGGAATACGGCCACCGGCACGGACTTCGTCCAACAGGACCGGGGTCTTCATTTCGAAGGTGGTCAGGACTTCATCGGTACCGTGCTTGCAGACTTTGCCAGCATGCGGGTACAGGTCGATCACGTCGCCCATGTGCATGTTGGACACATCGAATTCGATCGGCAGGGCGCCGGCGTCTTCCATGGTGTTGTAGAAAATCGGGGCGATCTTGCTGCCGAAGCAGAAGCCGCCAGCACGCTTGTTCGGAACGAAAGGAACGTCGTCACCGAAGAACCACAGCACCGAGTTGGTCGCCGATTTACGCGACGAACCAGTACCGACCACGTCGCCGACGTAGGCGATCGGGAAGCCTTGGCCGCGCATTTCTTCGATCTGCTTCATCGGGCCGGTCTTGCCTTGCTCGTCCGGAACGATGCCGTCACGGGCCATTTTCAGCATGGCCAGGGCGTGCAGTGGGATGTCCGGGCGGGACCAGGCGTCCGGGGCAGGGGACAGGTCGTCGGTGTTGGTTTCACCGGTGACCTTGAACACCCGCAGGCTGATCTTGTCGGCCAGCACCGGGCGCTTCTTGAACCACTCGCCGTCAGCCCAGGATTGCAGCACGGCCTTGGCGTGAACGTTGCCGTTCTTGGCTTTCTCAGCCACGTCGTGGAAGGCATCGAACATCAGCAGGGTGTGCTTGAGTTCTTCGGCGGCGACGGGCGCCAGCTCGGCGTCGTCCAGCAGCTCCACCAGGGTCACGATGTTGTAGCCGCCCTGCATGGTGCCGAGCAGTTCAACGGCACGCTTCTTGTCCAGCAGAGGGGATTGGGCCTGGCCCTTGGCCAGGGCGGACAGGAAACCGGCCTTGACGTAGGCGGCTTCGTCGACTCCAGGCGGAACGCGATTGGTGATCAGGTCAACGAGGAAAGCTTCTTCGCCAGCCGGAGGATTTTTCAGCAGCTCGATCAGGCCTGCGGTTTGTTCGGCGTTAAGCGGCTGGGGAACGATACCCAGGGCTGCACGCTCTTCGATATGTTTGCGGTAGGCTTCAAGCACAGTTATTACCCTCATCAGTGGTCCCAAATGGGTGTCCGGGACGCTCATCCAGAAACCCACGGTACTCATGCGCGTCTGAGGCTTTTTGAGCCACTACGCCAGAGTTTCCGGGGTTCCTCACAGAAGCTGCTTTCAAAGTTTTACGCCTGCAGAACGGGAGCTGATGAGGGTTGGCGTTGGGCTTTCCCCGCTGGAAAGACCCTTCGCCAACACCGCTCTGAAGGAACGACTGTGCTCGTGACGCTTTGAAAACAGCTTCTAACGGACATTGGCGCCTTAAAAGGCTGGCTGATTCTACGGGAAAAAAAAATTAAAGGTAAGTTGGGCGCTCAAGTTTGAGGGGTGATCAATCTTAGACAAAGGGCTAACATGCCGGTCTGTCCTGCTTTTGCGTGTGCTTTTTCTTATGCCCAACCAGCTCATCAAGACCCCCTGCGTCGGCCTTTGCTCCACTGTCTACGGTGACCTGGTGTGTCGCGGCTGCAAGCGGTTCCATCATGAAGTGATTCACTGGAACGGCTACAACGAGGACGAAAAACGCGCGGTGTGGATGCGGCTCGAGCAGTTGTTGGTGCAGGTGATGGTGGCCAAGTTGGAGGTTTTCGACCCTGGGTTGCTGCGCCAGCAACTGGAATCGCGCAAGATCCGTTTTGTGCCGCACCAGTCGGAATACTGCTGGGCCTACCAGTTGATTGCCCGAGGCGCGCGGGTGATCAACAACCTGGAGGCCTATGGCATGGTGTTGATGCCGGAGTTTCGCGATTGGGACCTGCCAGACCTGCGCGATGCCATTGATCGGGAGTTTTTCCTCCTGTCCGAAGCCCATTACCAGCGCTACATCGCGCCCGGGTTCCTGAAGGATGCGATCGGCGGCTGACAGCTTTTGTGGCGAGGGGATTTAGCAAAACGTCGCACCGCCCCGCTGTGGGAGCAAAGCTTGCTCGCGATGCAGGCGCCTCGGTTCCAGAGAGACCGCATCGTTTTTATCGCGGGCAAGCCTTGCTCCCACAGATAAATCCCCTCGCCACAGGTTGGCGTGTCAGTCCTTGACCGCCAACTCCACCAGATGATCCTCGACCTCCTGAGGCTTGAGCACCAGCACATCGCTTTCCAGCGTATCGAGCACGGCCTCGGCGGTGTTGCCGATCAGCACCCCGGACAACCCCGAGCGAGCCACGGTACCGATTACCGTCACCGCCGCCTGCAGCTTGCGCGCCATGTACGGAATCAAGACATCCGCCGGGCCTTCTTCGATGTGCAGGTGCTGGTCATCGATGTCGAATTCGGCCTGGAACGCCCGGCATTGCTCGCGATACCGGGCCTCGATGGTTTCCTTGAGCTGGAACGTCGGGTCGGCGGACGAGAGCATCGGCGCGGGGTGGGCGCTGATCACATGCAGGTGCGCCTTGGCGAGGAGGGCGATGTCATAGCCATGGTCGATGATGGTGGAATGCAGGTGGCGGTGTGAATCGTCGGCATTGCCAACGTCGACGGCGGCCAGGATCACCTTGTCTTTCCAGGAACCGGCGGTTTTCACCAGCAGCACCGGGGTTGGGCAATGGCGTAGCAGTTTCCAGTCCGCCGGGGTCAACAGGGCTTTTTTCAGCGGGCTGTCGGGGAAGTGCTGTTTGATCACCAGCCCGCAACCTTCAGCCTGCTGCACGTCGATGATGGTTTCGTAGAGGCTTTCGTTCCAGGCCTGCTCGGTGGTGACGCTGTAGCCGTCGGCCAGCAGTGCGCTCTTGAGTACGCTGAGCAGGCCGGCATGGTCATGCTTTTTGTCGCACACCAGCAGGTGCAGGTGGGCCTGGGTCACACCGGCGATCAGTTTGGCGCGCTTGAGCGCCAGGCTTTCCGAATGTTCGGGTTCAATGACCACCAGGATGCTGCGAATGGCTTGCATGATCGGCGTTCTCCTGCAATGAAAAGGCTGGCGTTGCTCAACTATAGTTGTTGTGGGGCAGTCTAGTTGCTGTGGGTGAGTCGTCGACTTGATGCATATCAATAGCGGTGGCTGGTGGTCTGGGGGCAGGCCGGTATAATCGGCGCCCTTCGCTCGATTACCTTTGCCCGTGAGCCCCATGAATCTTCCCGAAATCCACGAATTCCTTGGTTGCCGCACCCCCGATGCCTGGGTCCAGGCCGCGCTGGCCGACCAGGAAACATTGCTGATCGACCACAAGAATTGCGAATTCAAGGCCGCCAGCACTGCCCTGAGCCTGATCGCCAAATACCATTCCCACGTCGACTTGATCAATCTGATGTCGCGCCTGGCCCGGGAAGAGCTGGTGCATCACGAGCAGGTCATGCGCCTGATGAAGAAACGCAAGATCGGCTTGCGCCAGCTCTCTGCCGGGCGTTATGCCTCGGGGCTGCGCAAGGTGGTGCGCAGCCACGAGCCGGTCAAACTGGTGGACACCCTGGTGGTCGGTGCCTTCATCGAAGCCCGCAGTTGCGAGCGTTTCGAGGCCTTGGTGCCGCACCTGGACGAGGAGCTGGGCAAGTTCTATTTCGGCTTGCTGAAAAGCGAAGCCCGGCATTTCCAGGGTTACCTGAAACTGGCCTACCAGTACGGCGACGCCAAGGACATTGCCCAGGTGATCGACAAGGTCCGTGAGGCCGAGCGGGAGCTGATCGAATCGCCGGATGTGGAATTTCGGTTCCACAGTGGTGTGCCAGTTGCGGCCTGAATTGTTAAAAACTCTTAAAAACATGAAACTTCTCTGAAAACCGGCCCTTGAGGCCGGTTTTTGCTGCCTGCGTTACACGCCCCGTCGTAGGTTGACGCCATAATGCGGCCCTTCATTCATGGGTTGGCGGGCGGTTGGTATGGATAACCTGGGGTCGGGCAAAGTGTTGCTGGTGGAGGATGACGAACGGCTCGCCGGGCTGATCGCGCATTTTCTCTCCCAGCATGGCTTCGACGTGCGTATCGAGCACCGAGGCGACGTGGCGCTGGCGACGTTTCTGGCATTCGAGCCGAAAGTGGTGGTGCTCGACCTGATGCTGCCGGGGCAGAGCGGGTTGCATGTGTGCCGTGAGATTCGCAACGTTGCCGACACCCCGATCGTGATCCTGACTGCCAAGGAAGATGATGTGGACCATATCCTCGGCCTGGAATCCGGTGCCGACGACTACGTGATCAAACCCGTCAAGCCAGCGGTACTCCTGGCGCGCCTGCGGGCGCTGCAACGCCGTCAAGCGCCAGACACTACGGTGCGCGGTGCCCTTGAGTTCGGCCGATTGACCATCGACCGCAGCAGCCGGGAGGCGCGCCTGGCCGGTGACGTGGTCGAGCTGACCACCATGGAATTCGAACTGTTATGGCTGCTGGCAAGCGCGGCAGGCAAGATCCTTTCCCGCGACGACATCCTCAACCGCATGCGTGGCATTGCCTTCGATGGCCTCAATCGTGGCGTCGATGTCTATGTCAGCAAGCTGCGGGCCAAGCTCAACGACAACCCCAGGGAGCCGATGCGGATCAAAACCGTCTGGGGCAAGGGGTATCTGTTCAATCCGTTTGGGTGGGAGCTTTAGATGCTGCGGTTGTTCCTGGGGTTGTTCCTGGCCATGACGATTGGCCTGGTGCTGGCGCTGCAAACGGTCGATCGCACGTTCGATGCGCTGCTCGACGGCGAGATGCAGCGTTACAACCAAGAGGCGGTGCGTGGTCAGGCTTGGTCGTTGGTCGAGCAGTTGCGTGGCCTGGACGGCCCGGCGCGGGAGCGGCAGTTGGAAAGCGTGCGGCCTCACTACGGCTTGGGCCTGGCCCTGGTTGAGCGCGATCAACTGGCCCTGACCCCCCAAGAGCAAGCCGAGTTGATCCAGGGGCGCGTGGTGATGCGTGAGCAGTACACGCAGTTCATCTCGCGCATTGACGACGGCTCGCAGCTATTGAGCATCCATTTGCCGGCGGAGCCGAGCCTGATGCCGTTCTATATTGCCGTGGCTTACCTGATGATCGCGATCATGATTGGCTTCGTGCTGCTTTTCTGGGTGCGCCCCCACTGGCGCGACCTGGAAAAGTTGCGCCTGGCGGCCGAGCGCTTTGGCAGCAACGATCTGTCGGCGCGTATCCAGTTGTCCAGGCGTTCGAACATTCGCGACCTGGCGGAACGCTTCAATTTGATGGCGGCGCGCATCGAGGGCCTGATCGCCAATCAGCGCGAGCTCACCAATGCGGTGTCCCACGAGCTGCGCACGCCCATTGCACGGCTGTCATTTGAACTGGATCAACTCAAGCAGCAGTCCGATCCGAGCCAGAACCGCGAATTGATCGCCGACATGTACGCCGATCTCGGCGAGTTGGAAGAAATGGTTTCCGAGCTGCTGACGTACGCCAGCCTAGAACAGGGCGCCACGGTGATTGTGCGGGAAGACATCCAGGCGCGCGATTGGCTCGACAGCGTGGTGGGCAGCGTGGCGCTGGAGGCGGAGGCCGCCGGGGTGCAACTGTTGATTGTCGAGTGTCCGGCCGGGACGGTTCGTATCGAGCCCCGCTTCATGGCTCGTGCGGTGATCAATTTGCTGCGCAATGCCATTCGTTATGCCGATGAGCGGGTGCACGTGTCATTGACGCGTGCGGGGGATCATTATGAAGTGCGGGTCAACGACGACGGCCCAGGTGTGCCACCGGACGGACGGGAGAAAATTTTCGAACCGTTCGCGCGCCTGGACGCCAGCCGCGACCGTCGCACCGGTGGTTTTGGCCTGGGCCTGGCGTTGGTGCGACGGGTGTCTCAATCTCACCGAGGGCACGTGGAAGTAACGGACTCGTCCTGGGGTGGGGCGTCGTTTCGCATGACCTGGGCGCACCTCGATTAGATCGGGCAGCGTTCGTCCGGGCGGGCTTCTTTCAGAAGGTATACACCACCTGCCCAGCCAGTGACGCTTGCATCCGCCGCGCCACAATCGGGCTGCTGGCGGCGTCGCCAGCCAGGTACTGCACGGCCAATACCGTTGTGACACTCCATTGGTCATTGAACGGCAGTGACCAGGTCAAATCCGCTCCGCGACTCACCAGCCCGCCATGAGTGTCATGGGCTCGCAATTGACTGCGCGAAGCCTGGGCAGTGCTGACGCCGTACCAGGTCCGGACGTAGTCGCCGTCGCCGAACTGACTGTTGAGGCTGCCGATGAGCGTGCCATGGTTGCCCTCGTACAGCGGCGTGCTGATGCTCAGTTTCAGGCGGTTCCAGGCCGAGCCGGTGTCACGGTTGTCGTCGTCTTCCTCCAGCGCATGCTCGAAGGTGGCCTCAAGGGTGATCGGGCCCATTTGATAGGTTCCATCCAGGCCCAGCACCGGTCTGGCCTTGATCGAGCCCATGCCGTTGAGCTCATCCGAGCCCTTGAAGCCACTTTTGCGATCCTTGCGCACATCGCTGGCGCCGATGTACACGCTCAAGCCGAAGTCTTCTTCGTCAAACGCCCAGCCCAGACCCTTGTCGGTGTCGAGAAAGATGCCATAGGGGCTGACGACCTCCAGGCCCAACGCGGGCGCCACGACCCGTTCGTCGCTGCCACTGTAGCGTGGCACGCTGGCGGCGCCGGCCCGCAAGCTGTAGCGCCAGTCTTCGGCCTGCAATGAATCGCAGAGCAGAAGCAGGCCGCATGAAGACAACGACAGACACAATGAACGGACCATGGGAGCACCCGGATACGAAGTTGGATGCGCCCATGCTAGGTGGTGACCGGCGGGCAATCTTTGGCAGCTTTGTCGGGAAATTGTCAAAGACTGTGAAGCGGCCTAACGGCTCAGATCCAGGCGTTCATGCCACTGGGCAATCGACTCTTCGGGGTAAACATCGAACTGCTGGTCCCCCGGATGCGTCTCGACCTCCACCCACGGCGCCTTGGAACCAAGCATCAGGTGAGTGTGCTCCGGCGGTACGGGCAGTGGCGTGTCGATGGCCGAGGCAAAGGGGTGAATCAGCTCCGGCCATTCAGGGCTGAATAGCCATAGCCCCGAACCGCACAGGGAACAGAAATGCCGTTCGGCACTGCTGCGGTGGGCGCGTTTATCGCCTTCGTCCTTGAGCCGCGCATGGTAGATCGAGATGTGCTTGCGACCGTGCACCTTCAGGCTTCGGGCATCGCCCCCCAGGTTGATCGCAAAACCGCCGCCGCCCTGGGTCTTGCGACAGATCGAGCAGTAGCAGCGTTGATAAGGGTAGGGGTGGGCACAGGCCAGGCTGAACGACACGGCGCCGCAGTGGCAGGATCCTTCGAGCTGCATGGGAACCTCCGATTGGGGACTGTCATGACTCTGGACAGCCCGGATGGCCCGATGTTCTGGACAGCTGAACTCATGACTGACGTGCGGACGCCATCGCGAGCAAGCTTGCTCCCACAGGGGATATTCTGTGTAGATACAATTTGTGGACACTGAGGATCAACTGTGGGAGCGAGCTTGCTCGCGATGAACGATGACACGGTCTAGCGAGCGGGCACCCGCCACAAATACCACGCCGCCACCGTCCGATAAGGGCTCCAGGCCAGACCGATCTCGACCATCTGCTTGCGGCTGGGTTGTTGCGCCAATCCCTTGAGCCGGCGATACCCCTCGCGCACTCCAAAGTCATCGGCCGGCAGGATGTCCGGTCGCTCCAGGCTGTAGATCAGCAGCATCTCCACGGTCCAACGCCCGACGCCGCGCAAGCTGATCAAACGCTCGATCAACGCTTCATCCTCCATGGCCAGTGCCGTGGCGTAATCCGGCACCACCCCGTCCAGGGCCGCTTGGGCGATGCCCTGGATGGTTGCGATTTTGTTGGCGGAGAACCCACACCTGCGCATTTGCGCAAAGTCCGTCGCCAGGAGCTGTTCAGGCCTGGGGAAGGTCAATGCCGGGAACAGCGCCAACAGTCGACCGAGGATCGCATCGCCTGCCTTGGCGTGCAGTTGCTGGTAGGCGATCGCCCGGACCAGGGCCTCATAGGGATCGCGGGCCGGCTTGGGTTGCAGCAGGCAAGGGCCGATCGTCTCGACATGCCGTCGCCAGTCTTCGTCGAGATTGGCCAGGAAGGCACTGGCGTCGTGGTAGGGCACAGGCATCAGGTGTTCGTTCTCCGGAGGCATTCAAAACGCCAGGGGCAGTGACACCTGCACCGCGGCTTTTTCCAGCCGCAACAGAAACGCCTTGCGCGGCTGGCCGCCACCATAACCGGTCAACGAGCCATCCGCACCGATCGCCCGGTGGCAGGGAATGACGATGGCCAGGCGATTCTGCCCGTTGGCCAGGCCCACGGCGCGGCTGGCACCGGGGCTGCCAAGGGCTATGGCGACGCCGCTGTAGCTGCGAGTTTCGCCGTAGGGAATCTTTTGCAACTCGGCCCAGACCCGCACGGCAAAGGCGCTGCCGGGCATGTGCAGCGGGACCTCGAACGTGGTGAGTTTGCCGGCGAAATAGTCGGCCAGTTCGGTTTCGATCTGTTGCAGGTGAGCGTTATGCCCCGGTGCAACTGTGTAGCCGTAGCGTTGCTGCAGTTCTTCCAGCTCCTTGGTCAGGGCCGGGCGGTCGAGGAATTCCAGTAGCACCAGGCCCCGTCGTTCGGCCATGGCCAGCATCGGCCCCAATGGCGTGGTCAGGCGGGTGAACAGCAAGGGCTCGCTGAAGGCGGCGCGGCCCGGCGTGATGTGGAAGGACTTCACAAAGGCATCTCGAAAACCGCTCAACGACTCATAACCGGAATCGAACGCGGCATTGTCGATGGAAATGCCGTCCTTGATGCCGCCCAAGGCGATGCCCAGGCGACGGGTGCGCAGGTAGGCGTGAAAGGTCATGCCGAAATGTTGCTTGAACCAGCGGCGCAATTTCAGCGGTTCGATGCCTTGCTCCAGCAGCAGGGCGTCAGTCCAGCGCAGGTCGGGTTCGGCGTCCACGGCTTTGAGCAGCGCCTGGATCCAGTCCGGCGCAATGGCCGCGGCATCCAGCGGCTTGCAGCGCAGGCAGGCGCGGTAGCCGGCCGACATGGCTTCGTCGGCGTGGGCGAAGAACTCCACATTCTCCGGCTTCGGCTTGCGCGCGGTACAACTGGGGCGACAGAAAATGCCGGTGGTCTTGACCGCAGTGAAGAACACCCCCTCGTAGGCGGTGTCTCGTTCGAGCATGGCGCGGACCATCTCGGTGTGGGGCGGGAGCAGCGAGTCTTGTCGGTTCATGGGGCAGAGCATAGAACCGTGTCCGGGACGACTCCACCGAAAAATCGACAGTGAATTTTCCGCGCACTCGGTCGGATGCTCACGAACAAAAATTGAATCTTGAGTCTTAAAGGTTCACCCGCTGTTTTTGTCTTTCGCAGACATCATGTCGCCAAGAACCGTGATACGCACGGATCAATACCTCCAGAACACCGGCGTGAACAACACGAGCACGGTCAGGATTTCCAGTCGACCCAGCAGCATGCCAATGGTCAGCAGCCATTTGGCTGCGTCCGGCAAGGTCGAGAAGTTGCCGGCCGGGCCGATGATGGTGCCGAGCCCCGGCCCCACGTTGCACACGGCGGTGGCAGCGCCGGTCAGGGCGGTTGTCCAGTCCAGACCGATCAGCGCCAGACCCAGGGCGATGGCGCCAATCGTGATGGTGAAGAAGAACGAAAATGTCAGCAGCGAGCGGACGATTTCTTCATCGATGGGGTGGTTGTTGTATTTTTTCCGGATCACCGCCCGGGGGTGGATCAGTTGTTTCAAACTGCCCATCAGCAGTGCCCCGGCGACTTGAAAGCGAAAGATTTTCAACCCACCGGCCGTAGATCCCGAACAGCCACCCACGAACGTCAAGTAGAAGAACAGCAACAGTGCGAAGCTGCCCCACAATGTGTAATCACCCAGCGCCACGCCAGTGGTGGTGACGATAGAGGTGACGTTGACGGCCACGATGCGAACCGCGTCCCACCACCCGTGGTCGCTGTTCAGGCTCAACCAGGTGCCGACCACGAGCCAGGTAATCACCAGAAATCCGACGAAACCCCGAACTTGCTGATCCTTGAACAATGCGCGCCTGTTTCCCCTCAATGTCGCTACATACAGCGTAAAGGGCAGTGATCCCGCCATCATGACAACGACGGATACCCAATGAATGGCCGGTTGAGGCCAGTGCGCCAGGGACGCATCGGAGGTTGAGAAGCCGCCGGTGGAAATCAGCGACATCGCATGATTGATCGCCTCGAAGGGGGTCATGCCGGCCAGCCACAGCGCCAAGGTTGCGAAGGCGGTCAATGTGACGTAAATCCACAGGATGTAGTTGGCCGCGACGTGAGAGCGCGGCGTGACTTTCTCCGACCAGTCCGATGATTCAGTCTGGAACAGGCGCATGCCGCCGACCCGAAGCAACGGCAGGATTGCCACGGCCATGCCGATAAAGCCGATGCCGCCGAGCCAATGCAACATTGAGCGCCAGATCAGCAGGCCGGGAGACGTGGTATCCAGCCCGGTCAGGATGGTCGAGCCCGTGGTCGTGATGCCCGACATGGTCTCGAAAAACGCATCGGTATAGCTGATGTGCTGGATGAACACCATCGGCAGGGCGGCGAAGGCGCACACGAACACCCAACTGGCGGTGGTCAGCAGGTACATCTCCCGGGGGCGCATCTGGACGTGGTCCGGTCGTCCACGGGCGACCAGTGCGATACCGCAGACGAAGGTAATCAAGCTCGACCAAAGAAACGCCGACAAGTCATCGTTGCGCTCGTAAAGCATCAGGGTGAACAGCGGAATCGCCATGCTGATCGCCAGGGTAATCAGGAAAATGCCGAGTATGAAACCGATGAGACGCAGAACCGCAATGGACATGAATAACGCCTGATTCAATGAGCTGCACAGTATCGATAGGGGCAATGGGGCATTGCGTAAAATTTGCGTAAAAAAATTGAGCAATAGACAAGGCAGTTTTCTTCAATACCCGCAGAGGAGGCCCCTTTACCTTGGGGCCTCTTTCCTTGAATGAAGAAGGTCTGTGATGAGCTTGATATTTTCCATGGCGGCCTTTGCCTTGGTGGCCTCCATTACACCGGGGCCGGTCAATATCGTCGCCCTCAGTTCCGGGGCGCGGTACGGGTTTCGGGCCACATTGCGCCATGTGGCCGGCGCGACCCTGGGGTTTGTGTTGTTGCTGGTGCTGATGGGGCTGGGCTTGCATGAAGTGTTGCAGCGCTGGCCGGGGATGACCCGAGTGGTGCAACTGGGCGGCGTGGCGTTCCTGTTGTTCATGGCCTGGAAACTGGCGATGGATAACGGGCACTTGGGCGGCGAAGACGAGGGGCGGGCGCCCTCGATGTTCCATGGCGCGCTGATGCAATGGCTCAACCCCAAGGCCTGGTTGGCCTGCGTGGCGGGGATGGGGGCATTCGTGGCCGACGGCGAGGCGCGGCTGGTGTGGCAGTTTGCGGCGATCTACCTGGTGATTTGCTACGTCTCGGTGGGCTGCTGGGCCTATGCCGGCAGTTTCCTGCGCACATGGCTGGGCAATCCGGCGACCTTGCGCCTGTTCAACCGGGCGATGGCGGTGTTGTTGGTGGCCAGTGCGGTGTATCTGTTGTGGCCTTGAGCTGAAGTGGGCGGCAACCTTGCATCTGAGAAGAAGCACTGTTGTGGCGGCAGTCCGCGCTTTAGAGGCGGGAATGCTGTTGTGGCGAGGGCGCTTGCTCCCGCTCGACTGCGCAGCAGTCGCCCAGAATCGAGGGCTACTGCGTAGCCCAGCGGGAGCAAGCTCCCTCGCCACAGAGGGCCCCGAGCCCCCGATTCATGCGGTATCAGCCGCGATATTGGCCGGGCGTAGCCGCCAGGTGTTGCTTGAACGCCCGCTGGAAGTGCGCCTGGTCGGCGAACCCGCTGTCCAGCGCCACGTCGGCGATCAGCTTGCCCTCGCGCAATTGGTGGCGGGCAAACTGGATCCGGCGGTTGACCAGGAAGGCGTGGGGCGTCATCCCGTAGTGGCGCTTGAAAGCTCGGCTCAGGTAGGACGGCGACAGCTGCGCGGCGGTGCAGATGTCTTCGAGCTTCAAGGCTTCGCTGCAATGGTCATGGATAAATTGTGCCGCACGCATCAGCCCCGGATGACTGCCCCGGTCCGGACGCCCGGCAGGGTTGAGCCGTTGTTGCAGGTCAATGAAAAACGCCTCGGCGGCGGTGTGCTTGTGGGCCGTGTCGAGGTGCTCGTCTACTAATTGGCCATACAACCTTCCCAGGGCGGCAAATAGCTCCACGTCGCGGCTATGAGTGGTGGCGAAACCCTGGAAATCCAGGCTTTCGTCAAAACCGATACGGCGCTGCAAGTCCCTGAGCCACAGGGTGTCGACGTACAACATCACGTAGGACCACGGCTGATCGTCGATCGGGTTGCAGGCGTGGACGTCACCGGGGTTCATCAGCACCACCGTGCCGCTTTCCACCTGGAAACTCGAGCGCTCGTGGATGTAGGTACTGCGCCCGGCGGTGATCGCGCCGATGGAGAAGTGATCATGGGAATGACGCGAATAGCAGACTTTGCGTCCATCGTCGATGGCCCGGGCTTCGATGAAGGGCAGGGCCGTGTCGCGCCAGAAACGTGGGGCGGCGTCAGGGTTGGCATGCTTCATCGGTCGGCGTCCTCGTCTTGAACCTGAGTGGCAGTGTATTAGCCTTGGCCGGCAAATGCCCATTGGATTTAGCCGTTCGGCTCCAAGGGCGGTGGTCCTGGACTAGACTTCATGAAGTCCCGCCCATGGAGTTCCCGATGCTTGCGCCAGGTAAACCGGACAACGAAGCCGTTCGCCTCAAGAATCTGCACTCGCTCAAGCTGCTCGATACCGCACCCGAAGAGCGGTTCGACCGCCTGACCCGCCTTGCCCGGCGTCTGTTTGACGTGCCCATCGCCCTGGTGTCCCTGGTGGACGCCAACCGGCAGTGGTTCAAGTCCAGCGCCGGCCTGGATGCCAGTGAAACCCCGCGGGAAGTTTCCTTTTGTGGGCATGCGATTTTGCAGGATCAGATCCTGGAGATATGCGACGCGGAACAGGACGAGCGCTTCCACGACAACCCGCTGGTCACGGACAAGCCCGGCATTCGTTTCTACGCCGGGCATCCGCTGGGGCTGGAAGATGGCAGCAAACTCGGCACGCTGTGCCTGCTCGACACCAAGCCGCGCCAGCTCAATGACGAAGAGCGCGAACTGCTGCGCGACTTGGCGCGCATGGCCGAGCAGGAAATGGTCGCGGTGCAGATGGCGAGCATGGACGAGCTGACGCTGTTGTCCAATCGGCGCGGCTTCAGGACGTTGGCCCAGCATGCGTTGAATGTGTGTGATCGCTTGTCGCGACCGGCGACGCTACTGTTCTTCGACCTCAACGACTTCAAGCCGATCAACGATCGATATGGGCATGCCGAGGGCGACAGCGCACTGAAAACCTTCGCCGACGTGCTGCGTATCGCCTTTCGCGAAAGTGATGTGGTCGGTCGCCTGGGCGGAGACGAGTTCGTGGCGCTGCTCACCGGTTCTTCCCATGTCGAGACAACGACGATCATGGCGCGCCTCAAGGAAATCCTCGATGAGCGCAATGCGATGTTGCAGCGTGGCTACGACATTCGGTTCAGCGTCGGCCAGATCGAGTACGACGCCCAGCGCCATCGGTCAATCGACAACCTGCTGGCGGACGCCGATGCGGCGATGTATGCGCACAAACAGGCGCTTCGCAGCTAGCACAGGCCAACCGCCGATCCAATGTGGGAGCGAGCTTGCTCGCGAAGGCGGCGGCACATTCAACATCAGTGCCAGCAGATCCACCGCCATCGCGAGCAAGCTCGCTCCCACAGGGAATGCGGTTCGCTTAAGGCCGCCGACAAGCCCGTGGCGAGGGAGCTTGCTCCCGCTGGGTCGCGGAGCGGTGTAGTGGGCATAAAAAACGCCGCTTGGCCTTTCCAGGGCAAGCGGCGTTTTTGCTGCAACGTGAAGATTACTCTTCGATGTTGCCCATGGCGGTGGTGTTGAAGCCGCCGTCCACGTACATGATTTCACCGCTGATACCCGACGCCAGGTCCGAGCACAGGAAGGCACCGGCGTTGCCGACTTCTTCGATGGTGACGTTGCGACGCAGTGGGGTTTGCGCCTCGTTGGCGGCCAGCATCTTGCGGAAGTTCTTGATGCCGGAAGCGGCGAGGGTGCGGATCGGGCCTGCCGATACGCAGTTGACGCGGGTGCCGTCCGGGCCCAGGGAACCGGCCAGGTAACGTACGCCGGCTTCCAGGGACGCCTTGGCCATGCCCATGACGTTGTAGTTCGGCATGGTGCGCTCGGCGCCCAGGTACGACAGGGTCAGCAGGCTGCCGTTGCGGCCTTTCATCATTTCGCGACCGGCCTTGGCCAGGGCCACGAAGCTGTAGGCGCTGATGTCGTGGGCAATGCGGAAACCTTCACGGGTGGTGGCTTCGGTGAAGTCGCCGTCCAGTTGGTCGCCCGGGGCGAAGCCCACGGAGTGCACGATGCAGTCCAGGCCGTCCCACTTCTTGCTCAGCTCTTCGAAGACCTTGGCGATTTCTTCATCGCTGGCCACGTCGCATGGGAAGCACAGCTCAGGGCTCGAGCCCCAGCCTTGTGCGAACTCTTCGACACGACCCTTGAGTTTGTCGTTCTGATAAGTGAAGGCAAGCTCAGCGCCCTCGCGATGCATGGCGGCGGCGATGCCGGATGCGATGGACAGCTTGCTGGCGACACCGACGATCAGTACGCGCTTACCGGCGAGAAAACCCATGTGTTGCTCCTCTTTTCAGGTTATTCGGCAGTTGTTGGGGCCAGGAAGGCGGCCTCCAGCAACTGCTGTGTATAGGGGTGCTGCGGCGCGGCGAATATGCTGCGGGCATCACCTTGTTCGACCACTTGGCCATGCTTGACCACCATCAGTTGGTGGCTCAGCGCTTTGACGACAGCCAGATCATGGCTGATGAACAGGTACGTCAGGTTGTACTTGGTTTGCAACGACCGCAACAGCTCCACCACTTGGCGTTGCACGGTACGGTCCAGGGCCGACGTTGGTTCATCCAGCAGAATCAACGCCGGCTTGAGCACCAGGGCCCGGGCAATGGCGATACGCTGCCGCTGCCCACCGGAAAATTCATGGGGGTAGCGGTTCCGGGTCTCCGGGTCCAGGCCTACCTCCTTCAATGCCGCGATTATCGCTTGTTCCTGCTCGGCCGCGGTGCCGATCTTGTGAATCCGCAGGCCTTCGCCAACGATCTGGCTCACACACATCCGTGGGCTCAGGCTGCCGAACGGGTCCTGAAACACCACTTGCATCTCCCGGCGCAGCGGTCGGACCTGTTGCTGCGTCAGGCTGTCCAGCTGTTTGCCTTCGAAGCGGATCCCGCCCTGACTGCCGATCAACCGCAGGATTGCCAGCCCCAGGGTGGATTTGCCGGAACCGCTTTCGCCGACGATGCCCAGGGTCTGGCCTTGGGGCAGGCTGAAGCGGATGCCGTCCACGGCCTTGATGTAGTCTACCGTGCGTTTGAACAGGCCTTTCTTGATCGGGAACCAGACTTTCAGGTCCTCGACCTGCAACAGCGGCGGGCCGACGACGTTGGTCGCCGGGGTGCCGCTGGGTTCGGCGCCCAGCAGTTCCCGAGTGTACGGATGCTGCGGCGCGCGGAACAACTCTTCGCACGATGCCTGTTCGACGATGCAACCGCGCTGCATGACACATACGCGATGCGCAATTCTTCGCACCAGGTTCAAATCGTGGCTGATCAGCAACAGCGACATGCCCAGTCGCGCCTGCAATTCCTTGAGCAATTGAAGGATTTTCAGCTGGACGGTGACGTCCAGGGCGGTGGTCGGCTCATCGGCGATCAGCAGTTCCGGCTCGTTGGCCAGGGCCATGGCGATCATCACCCGCTGGCGCTGGCCGCCGGACAGCTCGTGGGGCAGGGCCTTGAGACGCTTGTGGGGCTCGGGGATGCCGACCAGCTCCAGCAACTCAAGCGTCCGACGGGTCGCGACCTTGCCACTCAAACCCTTATGGATGCCGAGCACCTCATTGATCTGTTTTTCAATGCAGTGCAGCGGGTTGAGGGAGGTCATCGGCTCCTGGAAGATCATCGCGATCCGGTTGCCGCGGATATGACGGATGGTTTTTTCCTTCAATCCCAGCAAATCCTGGCCGGCGTATTGGATGGTCCCGGTGGGGTGATGGGCCAGTGGGTAGGGCAGCAGGCGCAGGATCGAGTGGGCGGTGACCGATTTGCCCGAGCCGCTTTCACCCACCAGGGCCAGGGTTTCGCCGCGCTTGATGTCGAAGCTGACGCCCTCGACCACGCGCTGGCGGCGTTCGCCGACAACGAATTCCACCGCCAAGTCGCGCACTTCGATCAGATTGTCCTGGTTCATATCACTTCCTCGGATCGAAGGCATCGCGAGCGGACTCGCCGATGAACACCAGCAGGCTCAGCATCAGGGCCAGCACGGCGAACGCGCTGATGCCCAGCCACGGCGCCTGGAGGTTGGATTTGCCTTGGGCCACCAGCTCGCCCAGGGACGGGGCGCCCGGCGGCAGGCCAAAGCCGAGGAAATCCAGGGCGGTGAGGGTGCCGATGGCGCCGGTGAGGATGAACGGCATGAACGTCATGGTCGAGACCATGGCGTTGGGCAGGATGTGGCGGAACATGATCGCGCCGTTCTGCATGCCCAGCGCCCGCGCGGCGCGCACGTATTCCAGATTGCGCCCGCGCAGGAACTCGGCGCGGACCACGTCCACCAGGCTCATCCAGGAAAACAGCAGCATGATGCCCAGCAGCCACCAGAAGTTGGGCTGCACGAAGCTGGCCAGGATGATCAGCAGGTACAGCACCGGCAGCCCCGACCAGATCTCCAGGAAGCGTTGGCCGGCCAGGTCCACCCAGCCGCCATAGAAACCCTGCAGCGCACCGGCGATCACGCCGATGATCGAGCTGAGCAGCGTCAGCGTCAGGGCGAACAGCACCGAGATGCGAAAGCCGTAGATGACCCGGGCCAGGACATCGCGGCCCTGGTCGTCGGTGCCCAGCCAATTGACGGAAGAGGGCGGTGCCGGGGCGGGGACCTTCAGGTCGTAGTTGATGCTCTGGTAGCTGAACGGAATCGGTGCCCATAGCACCCAGGCGTCCTTGGCCGCCAGCAGTTCACGGATGTACGGGCTCTTGTAGTTGGCTTCCAGGGGAAATTCGCCGCCGAACGTGGTTTCCGGGTAGCGCTTGAGGGCCGGGAAGTACCAGCCGTCGTCGTAATGCACCACCAGCGGCTTGTCGTTGGCGATCAACTCGGCGCCCAGGCTCAGCCCGAACAGGATCAGGAACAGCCACAGCGACCACCAGCCACGCTTGTTGGCCTTGAACAGTTCGAAACGACGGCGATTGAGTGGGGAGAGGTTCATCTCAATGCTCCCGGCTTTCGAAGTCGATGCGCGGATCGACAAAGGTGTAGGTCAAATCGCCGATCAGTTTCACCACCAGCCCCAGCAAGGTGAAGATGAACAGGGTGCCAAACACCACCGGGTAATCGCGGTTGATGGCTGCTTCGAAACTCATCAGGCCGAGGCCGTCGAGGGAGAAGATCACTTCCACCAGCAGGGAGCCGGTGAAGAAGATCCCGATGAACGCCGACGGGAAACCGGCGATCACCAGCAGCATGGCGTTGCGGAAGACATGGCCGTAGAGCACCCGATGGCGGGTCAGGCCCTTGGCCTTGGCGGTGACCACGTATTGCTTGTTGATTTCGTCGAGGAAGCTGTTCTTGGTCAGCAGGGTCATGGTGGCGAAGTTACCGATCACCAGGGCGGTCACGGGCAAGGCCAGGTGCCAGAAGTAATCGAGGATCTTGCCGCCCATGCTCAATTCGTCGAAGTTGTTGGAGGTCAACCCGCGCAACGGGAACCAGTCGAAATAACTGCCGCCGGCAAACACCACGATCAGCAGGATGGCGAACAGGAACGACGGGATCGCGTAGCCGACGATGATTGCCGAACTGGTCCACACATCGAAATGGCTGCCGTGGCGCGTGGCCTTGGCGATCCCCAGCGGGATCGACACCAGGTACATGATCAGGGTGCTCCACAGCCCGAGGGAGATGGACACCGGCATTTTTTCCTTGATCAGGTCGATGACCTTGGCATCGCGGAAGAAACTGTCGCCGAAGTCCAGGTGGGCGTAGTTCTTGATCATGATCCACAGGCGTTCGGGGGCCGACTTGTCGAAGCCGTACATGTGCTCGATTTCCTTGACCAGCGCCGGGTCCAGGCCCTGGGCCCCACGGTAGGAGGAACCGGCCACCGACACTTCGGCCCCGCCGCCTGCGATGCGGCTGGTGGCGCCCTCGAAGCCCTCGAGCTTGGCGATCATCTGTTCCACCGGCCCGCCGGGCGCGGCCTGGATGATGACGAAGTTGATCAACAGAATGCCGAACAGGGTCGGGATGATCAGCAGCAGTCGCCGAAAAATGTAAGCCAGCATTTCGTTACTCCACGCTCGCAGGGGCGGCGATTTGCTGCTCGATGACCTGCTTCTCTACTTCATCGGCCGGCTTGACCTCGGGCTTGACCCACCAGGTGGTGGTGCCGATGTCATAGGTGGGCGTGATTTTCGGATGGCCGATGTGGTTCCAGTAGGCCACGCGCCAGGTCTTGATGTGCCAGTTGGGAATCACGTAGTAGCCCCATTGCAGGACCCGATCCAATGCCCGGGCATGGGCCACCAGGCTCTTGCGCGAGTCGGCGTTGATCAGTTGCTCCACCAGTTGGTCCACGGCCGGGTCCTTCAGGCCCATGGTGTTGCGGCTGCCGGGCTTGTCGGCGGCGGCGGACATCCAGAATTCGCGCTGTTCGTTACCCGGCGAGCTGGATTGCGGGAAGCTGCCCACCACCAGGTCGAAGTCCCGGGAGCGTACGCGATTGATGTACTGGGACACGTCCACCCGGCGGATCACCAGGTCGATGCCCAGGTCGCTCAGGTTGCGTTTGAAGGGTAGCAATATCCGCTCAAACTCGGTCTGGGCCAGCAAAAACTCCAGCACCACCGGTTTACCTTGGGCGTCGACCATCTTGTCGTCGACGATGCGCCAGCCGGCTTCTTGCAGCAGTTGATAGGCCTTGCGCTGCTGGTCGCGAATCATGCCGCTGCCGTCGCACACCGAAGGTTGGAAGGCTTCGCTGAAGACCTGCTCGGGAATCTTGCCGCGCAAGGGCTCGAGAATCTTCAGTTCGTCTTCGCCGGGCAGGCCGGTGGCGGCCATTTCCGAATTCTCGAAATAGCTGCGGGTGCGGGCATAGGCACCGTTGAACAGTTGTTTGTTGGTCCACTCGAAATCCAGCAGCAGGCTCAAGGCCTTGCGCACCCGAACATCCTGGAAGACCGGCCGGCGCAGGTTGTAGACAAAGCCCTGCATGCCGGTGGGGTTGCCGTTGGGGATCTGCTCCTTGATCAGCCGGCCTTCGGTCACGGCCGGGATGTTGTAGGCGTTGGCCCAGTTCTTGGCGGTCATTTCCAGCCAGTAATCGAACTGCCCGGCTTTCAATGCCTCGACCGCGACGGTGTTGTCGCGGTAGTAGTCGGTGACCAGCACGTCGAAGTTGTAGAAACCGCGATTGACCGGCAAATCCTTGCCCCAGTAGTCCTTCACCCGCTCATAGCGGATCGAGCGACCGGCCTTCACTTCGGCGACTTTGTAGGGGCCGCTGCCCAGGGGGATCTCCAGATTACCCTTATTGAAGTCGCGCTCGGACCACCAGTGCTTTGGCAAGACCGGCAATTGGCCGAGGATCAACGGCAGTTCGCGGTTATTGGTGTGCTTGAACTTGAACAGCACCTTGAGCGGGTCTTCGGCGATGACGTCGGCAACGTCGTTGTAATAGCCGCGGAACATCGGTGCGCCGTCCTTGGTCAGGGTCTGGAAGCTGAAGACCACGTCTTCGGCGCGTACCGGATGGCCGTCGTTGAAACGGGCTTCGGGGCGCAGGTAGAAACGCACCCAGCCATTGTCCGGAGCTTTCTCGATTTTTTCGGCGATCAGGCCATATTCGGTGAAAGGTTCATCCAGGCCCTGCTTGGCCAGGGTGTCGTAGATCAGGCCGATGTCATCGGCCGGCACACCTTTGCTGATGAACGGGTTGAGGCTGTCGAACCCCCCAAAGCCGCCCTGGCGGAAGATACCGCCCTTGGGCGCGTCCGGGTTGACATAGTCGAAATGCTTGAAGTTGGCCGGGTATTTCGGCGGCTCGTTGTACAAGGTCACGGCATGTTGCGGCGCGGCGCAGGCCAGTCCGGCGAATAGCAGGCAGCTGGCCTGCAGGAGCAGGGCGCGTAGAGGCTTCATTGATCTTTCTCCGAAGATTTCAGCCACCAGGCGCTCAGACCCAGGGTGTAGGGCGGCGTGGTGACGAAGGCGAACCGGTTGCGGTACGCCAGGCGATGATAATTGAGATACCAGTTGGGAATGCAGTAATGCTGCCACAGTAGTACGCGATCCAGGGCCCTGCCGGCGGCGACCTGTTCGTCGCGGGTCTGGGCGGCGAGCAGTTTTTCCAGCAAATGGTCGACCACCGGGTTGGCGATCCCGGCGTAGTTCTTGCTGCCCTTGATCCCAACTTGGCTGGAGTGGAAGTACTGCCATTGCTCGAGGCCCGGGCTGAGGGTCTGGCCCAGGGTCAGCAGGATCATGTCGAAGTCGAACTGGTCCAGGCGCTGCTTGTATTGGGCGCGGTCCACCGTGCGCAGCCGGGCTTGGACGCCGATGCTGGCGAGGTTTTCGACGTAGGGTTGCAGGATACGCTCCAGGTTCGGGTTCACCAGCAGGATTTCGAAGCTCAGGGGCTGGTGCTCGGCATTTAGCAGGCGTTGGCCGTTTAGGTTCCAGCCGGCTTCCTTCAAGAGCCCCAATGCCTTGCGCAGGGTTTCCCGGGGAATGCCGCGCCCGTCGGTCTTGGGCAAGCTGAAGGGTTCGGTGAGCAGTTTGGGCGGCAATTGATCCCGGTACGGCTTGAGCAGCAGCCATTCATGGCCCACCGGCAGGCCGGTGGCGGAGAATTCGCTGTTGGGGTAATAGCTGAGGGTGCGCTTGTAGGCGCCGCTGAACAGGGTGCGGTTGGTCCACTCGAAATCGAACATCAGCCCCAGGGCTTCGCGCACCTTGACCTCGGCGAACGTGGCGCGCCGGGTGTTCATGAACAGGCCTTGGGTCTGGGTCGGAATTTGGTGGGGTATCTGCGCCTTGATCACATCGCCCCGGTTGACCGCCGGGAATTGATAGCCGTTGGCCCAGTTCTTGGCCTGGTGTTCGATGTAGATGTCGAACTCGCCGGCCTTGAAGGCTTCGAAGGCGACTTCGCTGTCACGGTAGAATTCCACGTCCATGCGGTCGTAGTTGTACTTGCCGCGATTGACCGGCAGGTCCTTGCCCCAGTAGTCCTTGACCCGTTCGAACACCAGTTGGCGGCCTGGCTGCACTTTGGTGATGCGATATGGCCCGCTGCCCAGGGGCGGTTCGAAGGTCGTTGCCTTGAAATCGCGGCCTTTCCAGTAATGCTGGGGCAACACCGGCAGCTCACCCAGGCGCAGGATCAGCAAGGGATTGCCCGCGCGCTTGAAGACAAAGCGGATTTTCAGCGGGTTGAGGATGTCGACTCGCAACACTTCCTGCAGGTTGGTGCGGTATTGCGGGTGGCCGTCCTTGAGCAGCGTCCGGTAGGAGAACGCCACGTCATAGGCAGTGATGGGCACGCCATCGTGGAACCGCGCCTCGGGGCGCAGGTTGAACACCACCCAGCTGCGGTCTTCGCTGTATTCCACTGATTGGGCGATCAGGCCATAGCTCGACGTCGGTTCATCACCGGACGGTGCGTACTGGCCAGTGCCGACCATCAGCGGTTCGTTCAGCTCATTGATGCCGTACTGAAGGAAGTTCGGCGTGGAAACCGGGCTGCTGCCCTTGAAAGTGTAGGGATTGAGCGTATCGAAGGTGCCGAATGCCATGACCCGCAAGACTCCGCCCTTGGGCGCTTGCGGGTTGACCCAATCGAAGTGGGTGAACCTGGCCGGATACTTGAGCGTGCCGAACTGCGCATAGCCATGGCTTTCGCTGATGGTTGCGCTGGCGGGAGCGCTCAAGGCCAGGCTGATCAGGAGCAGGAGGAGGGGACGTATCAAGTCTGAGATTCGATCCAGGCGGCTTGGGCTTTTATGGCCTGTACAGTAACAGCTTGTATCGGCAGGAAAAAGGCGGGGTTTAGAGGGGGACAGTCGGCTAAGCGGATACCGGCCGAGCGCAGAACCTTTGGTGAGGGGATTTATCCTCTTTGTGGGAGCTTGACCTGTGGGAGCAAGGCTTGCCCGCGATGAACGATATCGCGGTTCAACTGTTAAGCCGCAGTGTGGCCATCGCGGGCAAGCCTTGCTCCCACAGATGAACCCCTCACCACACAAAGCTCCCCGGTCACCTTAGTGCGGGGAGTAGACCGTCAGCATCTGCCCAGGCTTGAGTGCCTTGCCCATCCGCGGGTTCCAGCGCTTGAGGTGCTGCATTTCCACGTTGAAGCGCTTGGCGACGACATACAACGAATCGCCCTGTTTGACCTTGTACTGGGTCTGCTTCTTCTGGTTCTTGCTGTTGGCGGCCACCACGGTGCTGATGCGCTTGCCGGTGCTCTTTGTGGGCTTGGTGTCCTGCATCACCAGGGTCTGGCCGACCTTGAGCTTGTGGCCGCTGAGTTTGTTCCAGCGCTGCAGGTCCTTGGTCTGGACCTTGTTGGCCTTGGCGATCTGGGCCAGGTTGTCGCCGCGCTTGACGCGGTAGGTGCGCCTGGCACCTTCCACTTCGCTGTCGTCGACGTTTTCAAAGACCGGTTTGAGCGCGCGCTGGCTGATTAGCTCTTCCGGGCGCATGGTCGACAGGCTGGCGGTCAGCAACTGAGCCTTGGACGTCGGCACCAGCAGGTGCTGGGGGCCGTCGATGGTGGTGCGCTGCTTGAAAGCCGGGTTGAGCTGGAACAGCTCGTCTTCGTCGATGTTGGCCACCGCCGCGACCTTGGACAGGTCCATGCGCTGGTTGATCTCGACGACCTGGAAGTAGGGTTCGTTGGCGATCGGGTTGAGGTTCACGCCATAGGCGTCGGGCGCGAGCACCACTTGGGACAGCGCCAGCAGCTTCGGCACATAGGCCTGGGTCTCGCTGGGCAGCGGCAGGTTCCAGTAGTCGGTGGGCAGGCCCAGCTTCTCGTTGCGCTCGATGGCGCGGCTAACCGTGCCTTCACCGGCGTTGTAGGCCGCCAGTGCCAGCAACCAGTCGCCGTTGAACATGTCATGCAGGCGCGTCAGGTAGTCCATGGCGGCCGTCGTGGAGGCGGTGATATCGCGTCGCCCGTCATAGAAGCGGGTCTGGCGCAGATTGAAGTAACGCCCCGTGGACGGGATGAATTGCCACAGCCCCACCGCGTTGGCCCGGGAATAGGCCATGGGGTTGTAGGCACTCTCGATCACCGGCAGCAGCGCCAGTTCCAGCGGCATGTTGCGTTCTTCAAGACGTTCGACGATGTAATGGATGTACAGGCTGCCGCGCTCACCGGCGTTTTCCAGGAAGGACGGGTTGCTGGCGAACCACAGGCGCTGTTGCTCGATACGCGGGTTGACGCCGGCCGTTTCCTGAAGCTGGAAGCCCTGGCGCATGCGTTCCCAGACGTCCTGGGGCACTTGGGGGCTGGGTTTCTCGGTGAGCCATACCGGCTTCTGTTTGGCGCGAGCGGCGATATTCGGGGTGTGCACCGCGTCGGTCTGCGGCAGCTGGCTCGTGCTCTGGCAGCCCGCCAAGGTGGCGGACACAGCCACCGCGATGGCTTGAGCCAAGCGGGTCAATGTGTCTGACTGGACGGACCTGCATATAGATGACGACATTGGCTGGAAGTAAGTTCCGGGCAAAAATGTCGGCCGATTCTAGGAAGCGCACCCCAACAGGTCAACCTTTCAGAATTTTTGTATCAATCGATAGCTGCCTTAGAACGTATCTTTCCAAGCCCTCAAGGCCGCAAAAACCTCACTCGGCGTCTGGTTACGCTGGCCGTTCCGTTCGTCTGCTTTTTGTTTAACGGATGTTTCAGCGGTGCGCAGGAATGGATTGGTGAGTTTTTCCAGGGCCAGGGTCGAGGGCAGTGTCATGATGCCTTCGCTGCGTTGGCTGCTGACTTTTTCCAGGCGGGCGGCAATGTCCGGATTGCCTGGCTCCACGGCGACCGCGAACTTCAGGTTGCTGAGGGTATATTCATGGGTGCAGTAGACCAGGGTATCTTCAGGCAACGCGGCGAGGCGACCCAGGGAATGGTGCATCTGCGCAGGCGTGCCTTCGAAGAGCCGGCCGCAACCGGCGGCGAACAGGGTGTCGCCGCAGAAGAGCAAGCCATGGTGGTAGTAGGCAATGTGCCCCAGCGTATGGCCCGGAACCGCGTAGACGTCGAAGTCCCAGCCGAGCACGCTGATTTGGTCGTTGTCATTCAGGGCCTGGTCCCGCGCCGGGATGTTTTCGCTGGCGGGGCCGTAAACGGTGGCGTTCGTCGCATTCTTCAGCGCCTGGACGCCGCCGACATGATCATGGTGATGGTGGGTGATCAGGATGTCGCTCAGGACCCAGTCCGGATGGGCGTCGAGCCAGGCCTGCACGGGGGCGGCATCACCCGGGTCGACCAC
The DNA here is from genome assembly GCF_057655955.1 of Pseudomonas sp. Soil_N_39. Lineage (NCBI taxonomy): Bacteria > Pseudomonadati > Pseudomonadota > Gammaproteobacteria > Pseudomonadales > Pseudomonadaceae > Pseudomonas > Pseudomonas sp. Soil_N_39. The sequence goes on along the minus strand of NZ_JBDGLI010000014.1, from coordinate 140,428 downwards.
GGCGCAGCGCTGGGTGGAGTGATCCTGTAACAACCAGATGTAGTTATCGGTGAACGCGGGCAGGGCACTGATCTGTATCATCGCGGAATTCGCCAAGCGGAAAACAAAGGCGCATCTTAGAACTTCCTGACGCGTTGGAGAATGCAATGACCGATGAAGCGTTCGCTCAGGCTGATCCTGACTGGCTGGCGTTGATCAGCGCCGCCCGTGAATGGCTGTCCGGCCCTGTCGGGCAATTTTTGCTGGAAGAAGAACGGCGCATGCTCGAAGACGAGTTGGGCCGGTTCTTTGGCGGTTACCTGGTGCACTACGGGCCTTCGGCGCAAACGCCGCCGTCGGCGCCGCAGGTCCAGCGCAACGTACGCCTGGGCGCGCCGTTGCCTGGGGTGGAAATCGTCTGCGAGGAGCAGGCCTGGCCGCTGAGCGAGCATGCCGCCGACGTGGTGGTCATGCAGCACGGCCTGGATTTCTGCCTGTCGCCCCACGGTTTGTTGCGCGAAGCCGCCAGCAGCGTGCGCCCCGGCGGGCATCTGTTGATCATCGGGATCAACCCCTGGAGCACCTGGGGATTACGGCATGTGTTTGCCCACGACGCCCTGCGACAGGCCCGCTGCATCTCGGCATCGAGGGTTGGCGACTGGCTCAACCTGCTGGGCTTCGCGCTGGAGAAACGCCGCTTCGGGTGCTATCGTCCGCCGCTTGCGTCACCCAAGTGGCAGGCTCGCCTGGCCGGCTGGGAGCGCAAGGCCGGCGACTGGCAGCTGTCCGGCGGTGGTTTCTACCTGCTGGTGGCGCGCAAGATCGCGGTCGGGCTGCGCCCAGTGCGACAGGCGCGACGCGAGCCGATGGGCAAGCTGATTCCCTTGCCGATGGCCAAGGTCAATCGCCGTCACATCGAGCCGTAACCTTTTTCTGAGGGTTCTTGTCGGCATTGGGCTGTGGATGTTGTCGGGCCCGATGGGCGGGCCTTTGCATTTTTTCTGGATAGATTGGCATGAGCGATAGCGTAGAACTCTTCACTGATGGCGCCTGCAAGGGCAACCCCGGCCCGGGTGGCTGGGGCGCGTTGCTGGTGTGCAAGGGCGTGGAGAAGGAACTCTGGGGCGGCGAAGCCAATACCACCAACAATCGCATGGAGCTGATGGGGGCCATCCGTGGCCTGGAAGAGCTCAAGCGGTCTTGCGATGTGCTGCTGGTGACCGACTCGCAGTACGTGATGAAAGGCATCAACGAGTGGATGGCCAACTGGAAGAAGCGCGGCTGGAAGACGGCGGCGAAGGAACCGGTGAAAAACGCCGACCTGTGGATGCTGCTGGATGAGCAGGTCAATCGCCACAACGTCACCTGGAAATGGGTGCGCGGCCACATCGGCCACCATGGCAACGAACGGGCCGACCAGTTGGCCAATCGTGGGGTGGATGAGGTGCGGGGCTACAAGCAGGCTTGATTCAGCCGGATGTACCTCCTGTGGCGAGGCGCTTATGTGGGAGCAAAGCTTGCTCGCGACACAGGCGCCCCGGTTTTCCTGAAAGACCGCATGATCTTCATCGCGAGCAAGCTTTGCTCCCACAGTGTTTGCTCTCGCTCATCACTTGCTTCCACGCGCCTGGCTCCCAGGTAAATCCCCTTGCCACAAGAGCGTGTTAAGATCCGCGCTTTTGCAAGACTGCCCGTTGAGAGCTGAACACTGATGGCCAACAGATCTGTAGTACTGGATACCGAAACCACCGGCATGCCGGTGACCGATGGTCACCGGATTATTGAAATCGGTTGTGTCGAGCTGATCGGCCGGCGCCTGACCGGTCGCCATTTCCACGTTTACCTGCAACCGGACCGCGAAAGTGACGAGGGCGCTATCGGCGTCCACGGCATTACCAACGAATTCCTGGTGGGCAAGCCGCGTTTTGCCGAAGTGGCCGATGAGTTCTTCGAATTCATCCAAGGCGCGCAGTTGATCATCCACAACGCGGCGTTCGACGTGGGGTTCATCAACAACGAATTCGCGTTGATGGGGCAACACGACCGGGCCGACATCACCCAGCATTGCACCATCCTCGACACCCTGATGATGGCCCGGGAACGGCATCCGGGGCAGCGCAATAGCCTCGACGCCTTGTGCAAGCGCTACGGCGTCGACAACTCCGGCCGTGAACTGCACGGCGCCTTGCTCGACTCCGAGATCCTGGCCGACGTCTACCTGACCATGACCGGCGGCCAGACCAGCCTGTCCCTGGCCGGCAACGCCTCGGACGGCAACGGTACCGGCGAAGGCTCCGGCAACCAGGCCACGGAAATCCGCCGTTTGCCCGTCGACCGCCAGCCCTCGCGGATCATCCGCGCCAGCGAAAGCGACCTGGCCGAACATGCCGCGCGTCTGGAAGCCATCGCCAAGTCCGCGGGTGCTCCGGCATTGTGGACACAACTGGCCGAGTCGCAGGCCGCTTCGCACGGATGAACCCTTCCTTGTGGGAGCGAGCTTGCTCGCGATAGCGGTGGTTCAGCTTGCATCATGATCAAATGTGCCGCCGCCATCGCGAGCAAGCTCGCTCCCACAGAGTTATCCATCGTTCATTTCTCGCCACAATCGCCACGACCTTCTAACCTGAGGTAACGGGCAGGCTACGGATCCCGCTTGATGTGTGAAGATTTGAAAGACAAGGGCAATGGATGGCACCACGCCGTTGGTTGCTTCAAGGAATGAGGACCTTCCCCAGTATGCAACCGGTCATGAATCCCAAGTACCCCGGACTGTCGGTGCGCATCGTCGATGATGGCTTTGCCGCCTATATCTGGGGCAGTGATTTCAGTTTTGAAGTCAGCGACTACGCGACGGCGCAGATCGGCCGTCCCGTCAGCCAGTGGCCGGTGACGCCCATTGTTCCCTATCGCAAGTGCTATGGCATCGACCCCGAGGAGTTCAGCAGCTTTCGCGATGCTCCGGACAGCGAGATCTTCATGGCCTATCTCGATGACCAGCCCGTAGGGCATCTGGTGGTCAGTACCAACTGGAACGGCTATGCCCACATCGACGAGTTGGCGGTGCACGCCCCGGCCCGTCGCCACGGGGTGGCCAAGGCGTTGCTCGATGTCGCCCAGTTCTGGAGCCGCAAGAAAAAGCTGCCGGGCATCATGCTTGAGACCCAGAACAACAATCTGGGCGCCTGCCGGCTCTACGAGCGTTGTGGTTACGTGCTCGGCGGTATCGATCACCTGCGCTATCGCGGCATTGACCGGCATACCGCCGAAGTCGCGCTGTTCTGGTACCGGCTGTTCGACGACCCGCTCGGTATGTCGATCAGTGGCTCAGCAACGCCTCGGCTTGTTCCGTAACCCGTTCCAGCAGCGATTGAAGGGCGGGCGAGGAGGGCGCGCCGTTGAGGCTCAAGGCATAGAGGCCAATCGCGATGGCGGGCGATACCGGGCAGACGTCCAGGCCCCCGCCCTTGGCGCCCGAGGCGGTGAAAGGGTCGACAATGGCAAGGCCTTCGCCGGCCTCGACCATGGCGCGCATCATCTGGTGGGTCTGAACGCGGATCTGGATCATGGGTGCGGGACGCAGCGCCGCCAGTTTATGCTCGAACGCAGGGCTCAGCGGGTCATGGCCATCCAGACCCACCAACGGCTGGCCCGCCAGGTCCTGAAGCGAAATGTATTTTTGCCGGGGTTGCAGCCAGCCGTGGGGCGCGAGCAATTGCAGTTTGCCTTGGGCGATCATCTGGCAATGGATGTCGGGGTGTTCGGGGTCGTGCAGGCTCAGGCCCAGGTCGCTTTCGCGCAACAGTAGGCTGTGGACGATGTCCCGGGTCGGTCGACTGAGCAGGGTGCACGGCACATCCGGATGGCGCCGACGCAAGGCGGCGATGCTCTGGGGTAGCAACTGCTGGGCCAGCGGTGGAGTGCAGATAATGCGCAAGGGCGTTGCCTGATGATGTTTCAGGCTGCTGGCCAGGCGCTGTACCGGTTCAAGGGTGTCGTACACCCGCGTGATGCCGTCGCGCAATTCAAGGGTTTCCCGGGTGGCCTGCAAGCGCCCGCGCACGCTGGCAAACAGCATGAAGCCCAACTGGGCCTCGGCATCGCGCAGGATCGCCTCGACCTCCGCCACCGGCAGTTGCAGCCATTCGGCCGCCGTGCCGAGGTGGCCGGTCTGCAGCAGCGCCTGAATCACTTCGATGTGGCGTAAACGCATGCAAGAAGTCCATGTTCGGCGGGTGAGCCATTGAGTGGCTGAATCCTAACCCAAGTCCGGGCATGACTTCTGCTCATAACCAACGGTTATGAAGCTATTTGCGTTTCAGTGGGCGTCTGAGTTGGCAGTGGCGTTTCCGGTTCGCGCGTCAATTCGATTTGAGATTGCACCAGAATAAATTTGTCGTCGTCGAGTTTGCTGACTCGATCACCGATAGCCAATTTATAGGTAGTGACAGGCTCCTTGCCGTTTCCGTCGGGCGACGGGGTCGATTCCTGGAACTCATGCACCGAATAGACGCGACCTTCGGCGTCCCGCGCATGAAATTGTCCGACAAGTACTGCTGCCATTGCTTAGAACCTCTGGAAATAAATCACTCGATTTGCGGTTCTGTAGACCTTGGTCAAGCGCGGTAAGTTTTCCTACATGAAAAAAATAGTCCAGCCGGCCGATTTTTGTCGCTCCGCTGGTCCAATTGTCACCCCGATCATCTATAACTACAGGCTCCTTTGAGCCGACAGTCGAGAAGCCTCTCATGAGTAATGTCTACAAAGTGGCCGTTTTGGTGGGCAGCCTGCGCAAGGCATCGATCAACCGCAAGGTCGCGCTGGCACTGGAGGACCTGGCGCCCGCCAACCTCAAGCTGGATATCATCGAGATCGGCGAGTTGCCGCTCTACAACGAAGACATCGATGTTTCCCCTCCGGCAGCCTACAGCACTTTCCGTCAGCAGGTGGGCGCGGCCGACGCCTTGTTGTTCGTCACGCCGGAGTACAACCGTTCGGTGCCGGCACCGTTGAAAAATGCCATTGATGTGGGCTCGCGTCCCTACGGCCAGAGTTGCCTGAGCGGCAAACCGGGTGCGGTGATCAGTGCTTCGCCGGGCGCCATTGGTGGGTTCGGTGCCAATCATCATCTACGCCAATCGCTAGTGTTCCTTGACGTTCCCTGCATGCAGCAGCCAGAAGCCTACCTGAGCGGCGCCGCGACGGCGTTTGACGAGGCGGGCAACCTGTCGGAGTCGGTACGGCCGTTCCTGCAGAAATTCATCGACGCCTATGGCAAGTGGGTTGAGCAGCACAAGAAGGCCTGAAGGCCCTCTGGAACTTCAAACTAAGCATTTGTGGCGAGGGGATTTATCCCCGCTGGGGCGAAGCGCCCCCATTCAAATTGTCTGACACTCCAGGTGTTGGGTTTGGGGCTGCTTCGCAGCCCAGCGGGGATAAATCCCCTCGCCACACATGCATCTGCATCGGCCATTCAATCCGCGCTTTACTGGATATTCGAAACTTCCCTATATTCGCCCCTTCGCTCCACCAGCCGTCCTTCGTCATGTGCGAATCCGCAATCGCGTCGATGCCTTCAGGTTGAACGCCATGGCTGATTTTCCGCTCACACGTTGCTGCTGATTTCCTCTTTTCAATCTTTTCAAGGCTGTTGCGCATGTTGATCGCGTCGTTGATTTTCCTGCTGACCATTACGTTGGTGATCTGGCAGCCCAAGGGGTTGGGCGTTGGCTGGAGTGCGACGCTGGGCGCGCTGCTGGCTTTGTTGAGCGGGGTGGTGCAGGTCGGTGACATTGCGCTGGTCTGGCAGATCATCTGGAACGCCACCGGTACATTTGTCGCGCTGATCATCATCAGCCTGCTGTTGGACGAGGCGGGGTTCTTCGCCTGGGCGGCCCTGCATGTGGCCCGTTGGGGCAAGGGCAGCGGACGCAAGCTGTTTGCGTTCATGGTGCTGCTGGGGGCGCTGGTGTCGGCGTTGTTTGCCAATGACGGGGCGGCGTTGATCCTGACCCCCATCGTGATTTCGATGCTGCTGGCGTTGCGGTTTTCCCCGGCGGCGACCCTTGCGTTCGTGATGGGGGCCGGCTTCATTGCCGACACCGCGAGCTTGCCGCTGGTGGTGTCGAACCTGGTGAACATCGTCTCGGCGGACTTCTTCGGCATTGGTTTCAACCGCTATGCGGCGGTCATGGTGCCGGTGAACCTGGTCAGCGTGGCGGCCAGCCTGGCGATCTTGCTGTGGTTCTTTCGTCGCGACATCCCGCGGGACTATGACCCCGATCAACTGGATGACCCGGCGACGGCGATCCACGACAAGGCAACGTTTTATGCCGGTTGGGTGGTGCTGGTGATCCTGCTGCTGGGCTGCTTTGCCCTGGAGCCGCTGGGGATTCCCATCAGTGCGATTTCGGCGGTGTGTGCTGCGTTGCTGTTGGCTGTTGCGGCCTATGGTCACAAGATTTCCACCCGCAAGGCGATGAAGGAAGCGCCCTGGCAGATCGTGATTTTCTCCCTCGGTATGTACTTGGTGGTCTATGGCTTGCGCAACGCCGGGCTGACCGGTTACCTGGCCCAGTGGCTCGACGGTTTCGCCGAATATGGCGTGTGGGGTGCGGCCATGGGCACCGGTGTGCTGACGGCGCTGCTCTCGTCGGTCATGAACAATTTGCCAACGGTGCTGATCGGCGCCTTGTCCATCGACGCCAGCCAGGCTACCGGAGTGGTGAAGGAGGCGATGATCTATGCCAACGTCATCGGCAGCGACCTGGGCCCGAAAATCACCCCGATTGGCAGCCTGGCGACCTTGCTGTGGTTGCATGTGCTGGCGCGCAAGAACATCCAGATCGGCTGGGGGTATTACTTCAAGGTCGGGATCGTGCTGACGGTGCCAGTGTTGCTGGTGACGTTGGCGGCGCTGGCTTTGCGGTTGTCCTTCTAGACCGAGTTGGCTTCATCGCGAGCAAGCTCGCTCCCACAGGGTTATGTGCAGATCATCAATGCTGCAAGCAACACAAATCCACTGTGGGAGCGAGCTTGCTCGCGATGAGGCCCTGGCAGGCAGCACAAGGCTCAGCCATTACCCGGCGCATTCGGCCAAAGATCCGCCACCAGGAACACCCGCTCGGCTTCTTCCCACTCGCCCTCGGCATTTTCGCTCAGGCGCACCATCAACTGTGCCGGCGCCATGGGGTCCAGGGCCATTCGCCAGGCGTCTAGTTGCGCGGTGCTCCAGGTCTGCTCGGCTGGATAATGCGCCGGGGCCAGCCAGGCGGCGCGGGGCAGGGGTTGCCAGCGGCCCGGCGGACGTTGGGTGATGAACGCCGGCCAGTCCCGTTGATGCAACCAGCGACCGCGCAAATGCCTGGGGTGGGCACCGGCCGGGGGGGCGGCCTGGCCTGGCCAGGGGTACAGCAAGTACCCGCCCAGCCAGAGTTCGGAGCGAAACAGTTCGAGGCCCGAGGGCTCGATCCCCAGTGCCGCCAGGGCCTCGCGGCTTTCAGGGCGGGCCGAGATCGGCAGTTGGTGTTCGCGCAGATGCGCCAGCTTGCGGTCGAGCCGGTCATGGCAACCCGGGCCCAGCCATTGCGCGGCGTCCAACCCGTTACCGTGCTGGGGCCCGAGGTACAACTTGATGGCCAGTTCCAGGTGGTGGATGCCGTCGCGATCGCGCAGCAACAGGTCCAGTTCGCCCAGGGTATGGCCTTCGCGGCGGATCGGCAGGTTCGCGGCGATCAATTCGATGCCCGGGGCGTGCTGCACGGCAAACTGCCACAGCCTTTCGTAATACAGGCCCAGGCGTCGCGTTCGTCCTTGGGACAGGCAGTGCAGCAATGGGTAGCTGTCGCGGTCCAGTTGCCGCAGCCAGTGTTCCAGTTGCCCAGGCTCCTGTACCCAATCACTGCCGGCCAGGGGGTGGCGCTGGGGCCAGGGCGTGTCGATGAGCATCGGCGGGGCGATGATCGCCCACGCGAGGTCGCGCACTTCGGGATGGTGCAGGCGTCGGGGCAGGTCCAGCAATTCAGGGAACAGGATCATCTTGCGAGCATAGCCGTTGCGCTGAAGGCTTAAAGGATTTTGTCTACGGCGCGCTTTCGCCCATAATCGTGTTTTTCGCCCGCCGCAGACCTTCGCAGGAGCCTCATGGAGCAATTTCGCAATATCGGCATCATCGGTCGCCTGGGCAGTTCGCAGGTGCTGGACACCGTTCGCCGTCTCAAACGTTTCCTCCTGGAGCGGCACCTGCATGTGATCCTCGAAGATACCATCGCCGAAGTGCTGCCGGGCCATGGCCTGCAGACGTCGTCGCGCAAGATGCTCGGCGAAGTCTGTGACATGGTCATCGTGGTCGGCGGCGACGGCAGCCTGCTGGGGGCCGCTCGGGCTCTGGCGCGGCACAATATCCCGGTGCTGGGGATCAACCGCGGCAGCCTGGGGTTCCTCACCGACATCCGCCCTGACGAGCTGGAGATCAAGGTTGCAGAGGTGCTGGACGGCCACTACCTGGTGGAGAACCGTTTCCTGCTGCAAGCCGAGGTCCGTCGTCACGCCGAAGCCATCGGCCAGGGCGATGCCCTCAATGACGTGGTGCTGCACCCCGGCAAATCCACGCGCATGATCGAATTCGAGTTGTACATCGACGGTCAGTTTGTCTGCAGCCAGAAAGCCGACGGCCTGATCGTCGCCACCCCCACCGGTTCCACCGCCTATGCGCTGTCGGCCGGCGGGCCGATCATGCATCCCAAGCTCGACGCTATTGTGATTGTGCCCATGTACCCCCATACCTTGTCTGGGCGACCGATTGTGGTCGATGGCAACAGTGAGCTGAAAATCGTCGTGTCCAAGGATATGCAGATCTACCCGCAAGTGTCCTGTGACGGCCAGAACCATTTCACCTGCGCGCCAGGTGACACCATCACCGTCAGCAAAAAAGCGCAGAAGCTGCGCCTGATCCATCCGCTGGATCACAATTATTATGAAGTCTGCCGGACCAAGCTCGGCTGGGGCAGTCGGTTGGGGGGTGGAGGCGACTGATGCTCGATCCTGCGCGCAGTTACGATTTGATCGGTGACGTGCACGGATGCGCCCTGACCCTGGAACACCTGCTGGACCGACTCGGTTACCAAAAGCAGGGCGGGGTCTGGCGGCATCCGTCGCGCATGGCCGTGTTCCTGGGGGACATCATCGACCGTGGCCCGCGGATTCGCGAGGCGCTGCACATCGTCCACGACATGGTCGTGGCCGGCCAGGCGCTGTGCATCATGGGCAACCACGAGTTCAACGCCCTGGGCTGGAGTACACCGGCATTGCCGGGCAGCGGCCAGCGCTACGTGCGCGAACACACGCCGCGCCATGCCCGACTGCTCAACGAGACCCTGACCCAATTCGAGCAACATCCCGGTGACTGGCATGACTTTCTCAAATGGTTCTATGAGCTGCCGTTGTTTGTCGACGCCGGCCATTTCCGGGTGGTGCATGCCTGTTGGGATGCGGGCCTGATCGAACCGCTGCGCGGCCTGTTCCCGGACGGTTGCGTCGACGAGCATTTCCTCCAGGCCTCGGCGCAACCGGGCAGTTTTGCCTGCACGGTGTTCGATCGTTTGCTGCGTGGCACGGACATGCGCCTGCCCCATGGCCTGACGCTGACCGGTGGCGATGGCCTGACCCGTTCGTTTTTCCGCACCAAGTTCTGGGAAGACAACCCGCAGACCTACGGCGACATCGTGTTCCAGCCAGACGCCTTACCGGAGCCGGTGGCCCGAACGCCGCTGTCGCCGGATGAAAAAAACAACCTGCTGCGCTATGGCGTCGATGAGCCGCTGTTGTTCGTCGGCCACTATTGGCGCAGCGGCAAACCCGCGCCGATCCGCCCGAACCTGGCCTGCCTGGATTACAGCGCGGTGCTCTACGGCAAGCTGGTCGCCTATCGCCTCGACCAGGAAACGCGCCTGGATCCGCACAAGTTCGTCTGGGTCGATGTCGAGCGGCCGGAGGTGGTGCAATGAGACTGTCTGTCACGCGAACGCATTGTTTGAGGAAGTGCCATGGATGATTCGACGTTCGACCAACTGGAGGCCGCGCTCCTTGTTGCGCCCGGTAACGTCGCGCTGCTGACACTGTTGCTCAACGCCAGTGTCGAGCGCGGCGAGTACGAGCGCGGGCTTGAGTTGCTGCCTGCCGATCTTGAGCAATGGAGCGATGCCCAGGCCTTGAAAATGGCCGCTGCCGGGTTATGTATCGCCGCGGGCCAGGCGCAACGGGCGCTTGGCCTGATTGAAGGCGACGAGCCTGCCGCGCGGATGCTCAGGGCGCGCGCCTTCGCGGCCCTGGAGCGGATGAAGGAGGCCCAGGTGGAGTACCGCGCCGCGGTGGATGCCAACCCGGCCCTTGAAGACATGGCGCTATGGCGTCGATTGAACGTATCCGTGACTGACTTTTCCGCAGCACAAGGGCGTCCGCGCTTGCGCGTGATCTCCAATGACAACACCGACCAGACCGAGGTCCGTCGCCTGTTGGTGCCGGAAAAGGAAGTCCTGTCCTTCGATGACATTGGCGGCCTGGACGAGCTGAAGAAAACCATTCACAAGAAAATCATCCTGCCTTACCAGAAGCCCGGCCTGTTCCAGCGCTTTCGCAAGCGGGTCGGTGGCGGCGTGTTGCTCTACGGGCCTCCGGGATGTGGCAAGACCATGCTGGCCCGGGCCACGGCCGGGGAGTGCAAGGCGACATTCTTCAACGTGGCTATTTCCGATGTCCTGGACATGTACATCGGCGAATCCGAACGCAAGTTGCACGCGCTGTTCGAGCAGGCTCGTGCCCAGGCTCCGGCAGTGATGTTTTTCGATGAAGTCGAGGCCTTGGGTGGCAAACGTTCCAATACCCGGGATTCGACGTCTTCGAAGCTGGTCAGCCAGTTTTTGTCCGAGATGGACGGTTTTACCAAGGACAACCACGGCGTACTGATCCTCGCGGCAACCAACGTGCCTTGGTCGGTGGACTCGGCTTTCAGGCGCCCGGGGCGTTTCGACCGGGTGTTGTTCGTGCCGCCGCCCGACCGGCCGGCCCGGGAAGCCATGCTCAAGTTGATGATGGCAGGCCGTCCGATGGCCGAGGATATCGACTTTGCCTTCCTGGCGAAAAACACGTCGGGCTTTTCCGGCGCGGACCTGGGCGAGCTGGTGGAAACCGCCGCTGACGAAGCGATCGAAGAGTCCATCAGCGGCGCGAGCGAACAACCGATCTGCGATCGGCATTTCAAGCACGCCCTCAAGGAAGTGCGGGCAACCACCCTGGAATGGCTGACCACGGCGCGCAATTACGCGCGTTATGCCAATGAAGGCAACCAGTACGACGAGGTGCTGGCCTTCCTCGACAAACATGGGAAGGGTCGTTGATGGCGCAGTACGGTGGTTATCGCATTGAAGACGAACCGCGTCCCGGCGCCCTGGCCAAGTGGGCCGTCTCGCCTTTTTGGCCGCTGCTGGGGCTGATGCTGGGGGGCGCCTGGCTTGGCTTGCCGTGGTTTGTCTTCAACGCCATCGCGGTGGGCAGCCCGACCCGCGTACGTGAGTGGCTGCTGGCCGGCCTTTGCCTGGTGGGCAGCCTGGTCATCGGCGCGGTGCTATTGCAACTGGTGGGCGCCGGTTACATCCAGAGCCAGGCACAGATCCAATACGCCTTGTTGACCCTGGTGGTGTGGAAACTTGCCATCGGCTACCTGCTGTTCATGCAGCAAAACGCGACCATCGAGATCTACCAGTACTACGGTGGCGTGCTGAACCGCTTTGGCTTGCCTGTCGTGCTGGTTGGCGCGTTTGTGCTCAAGGGCATGGTCATCAAGTGGGTGCCTGCCACTCTCTGGTATCTGGTGGTGAGCTGATGAATACCGATTATCTGCTGCAACTGGCGTATCAACGCTTGCAAGCCGACCATTACGACGGTGCCATCGACGCGCTGCGCCAATTGCTGGCGAGCGATCCGGGTTCGGCCGAAGCCCATGCGTTGCTGGCGGTCTGCCTGATCAATATGCGCCGTGTGCATGCCGCCAGGCGCGAGGTGCAGTTGGCGCTGGCGGCCGATGCACAATTGCCGATTGCCCATTACGCTGCCGCCCAGGTTGCCATTGCCCTGCGCAAGTTCAAACTGGCCCAGGAACACTTGACCCAATTGCTGGACATGGAACCGCTCAATCCGGTCAATTACCGCACGCTGGCCGATCTGTACCAATTGACCGGCCGCCTGGAGCAAAGCCGCGAGCCGTTGGAAAAAGCCCTGGAGCTGGGCCCCGACGATGCGTCCAACCTGGTGGCCATGGCCCAGTTTTATCGTGCCAGCGGCGACTGGGGGCAGGCGCATCAGTTTGCCCGCCAGGCCTTGCAGTCCGAACCGGGGCATACCGGGGCCGTGGTGGTGCTTGGACATCTGTTGTTGCGCGAAGGTGACGTCGAGGGCGCGCGTGAGCACGCCATCTGGGCCTTGCAGGAAAACGCCAATGACCGCGCCGCGCTGCACTTGCTGACTGCCGTCAAGGCCCGCAGCAGTCTGTTTTTAGGAGCGTGGTGGCGATTCAACAGTTGGATGAGCGAGCGCAGCGCCAGTCGCGCCATCGTGGTGCTGTTGCTCATGTTCGTGGTCTATCGGGTAGTGGTCATCACCCTGACGGCCCAGGGCTATCCGCAGGTGGCCCAGGTGATTGATTGGCTATGGCTGGGGTTTGCCGTGTACACCTTTGCCGCGCCACAGATATTCAGGCGCTCCCTGGAAAAAGAGCTGGCCCAGGTCAAGCTGTCCAGAGAGTTCTAAATAGTGGGTGGCCACACGGCGGTCAGTCGTGCCTTGCCTTGGAAACCCACGACATTATTGGAGATTGCTTAACATGTCGTCTTTTGCAGAAATGATCAAGAACATCACCCCCGACATCTACCAGAGCCTGAAACTGGCGGTGGAAATCGGTAAATGGGCCGATGGTAACAAGCTCACCGCCGAGCAGCGCGAGCTGTCCCTGCAGGCGATGATCGCCTGGGAAATCCAGAACCTGCCCGAAGACGAGCGCACCGGCTACATGGGCCCGCAGGAATGCCAGTCGAAGTCCACCGAAGTGCCGAATATCCTGTTCAAGTCGGACGCCATCCATTGATCGAGATTGGCCGCGGTGCAATCAGCAAGATGTCGGCGCGCCTTGACGGGCCGACCGTTCAATACGCCTTCCGCCTGGACGAGGTCGAGGTGCCGGTCAACCCATTGATTGGCAGCACGATTCGCCTGGAGTTTCTCGGTGCGATCCACTGCACCCATTGCGGACGCCGGACCAAGACCAGTTTCAGCCAGGGTTATTGCTACCCGTGCATGACCAAGCTGGCCCAGTGCGACCTGTGCATCATGAGCCCCGAGCGTTGCCATTTTGACGCAGGCACTTGCCGTGACCCGGCCTGGGGTGAGCAATTCTGCATGACCGATCATGTGGTCTACCTGGCCAACTCCTCGGGCGTGAAAGTCGGCATCACCCGCGCCACGCAATTGCCGACCCGCTGGCTGGACCAGGGCGCCAGCCAGGCGCTGCCCATCCTGCGGGTCGCCACCCGTCAGCAGTCAGGGTTTGTCGAAGACCTGTTCCGCAGCCAGGTGGCGGACAAGACCAATTGGCGTGCCTTGCTCAAGGGCGACGCCGCGACGGTGGACCTGCCGGCAATCCGCGACGCGCTGTTCGAAAGCTGCGCCCAGGGATTGCAGGGCTTGCAGGAACGATTCGGCCTGCAAGCGATCCAGACCATAGCGGACGTCGAGCCCATCGAGATCCGTTACCCGGTGGAGCAGTATCCGACCAAGATCGTCAGCTTCAACCTGGATAAGAACCCGATTGCCGAAGGCACGCTACTGGGGATCAAGGGCCAATACCTGATTTTCGACACTGGCGTGATCAACATTCGTAAATACACGGCCTACCAGCTCGCCGTGCATCAGTAGAAGGATTCGACCCATGCGCACCGAACAACCGAAGATGATTTACCTCAAGGACTATCAGGCCCCCGAGTACCTGATCGACGAAACACACCTGACCTTCGAGTTGTTCGAGGACCACAGCCTGGTCCATGCGCAACTGGTGATGCGCCGCAACCCCGAGCGCGGCGCCGGGCTGCCGCCATTGGTGCTCGATGGCCAGCACCTGGAGCTGGTCTCGCTCAAGCTCGACGACGCCGACCTGGGGCAGGGCGAATACCAGTTGGACGACAGCCACCTGACCGTGCACCCCAAGGCCCAGGCCTTCACGGTCGACACCACCGTCAGGATCCACCCGGAAACCAACACCGCCCTGGAAGGCCTGTACAAATCCGGCAGCATGTTCTGCACCCAGTGCGAGGCTGAAGGGTTCCGCAAGATTACCTATTACCTCGACCGCCCGGATGTGATGAGCAAGTTCACCACCACCGTGGTGGCCGAGCAGCACAGCTATCCGGTGCTGCTGTCCAACGGCAACCCGATTGCCAGCGGTCCCGGCGAAGACGGCCGGCACTGGGCGACCTGGGAAGACCCGTTCAAGAAACCGGCCTACCTGTTCGCCCTGGTGGCCGGTGACCTGTGGTGCGTCGAAGACACCTTCACCACCATGACCGAGCGTAATGTGGCGCTGCGCATCTACGTCGAGCCGGAAAACATCGACAAGTGCCAGCACGCCATGACCAGCCTGAAGAAGTCGATGCGCTGGGACGAAGAGGTGTACGGGCGCGAGTACGACCTGGACATCTTCATGATTGTCGCGGTCAACGACTTCAACATGGGCGCCATGGAGAACAAGGGCCTCAATATCTTCAACTCCAGCGCCGTGCTGGCTCGCGCCGAAACCGCCACCGATGCCGCGCACCAGCGGGTCGAGGCGATCGTTGCCCACGAATACTTCCACAACTGGTCGGGCAACCGCGTGACCTGCCGCGACTGGTTCCAGCTGTCGCTCAAAGAAGGTTTCACGGTGTTCCGCGACGCCGGGTTCTCGGCCGACATGAACTCCGCCACCGTCAAGCGCATCCAGGACGTGGCGTACCTGCGCACCCACCAGTTCGCCGAAGACGCCGGCCCCATGGCCCACCCGGTGCGTCCGGACAGTTTTATCGAGATCTCCAACTTCTACACCCTGACCGTGTACGAAAAGGGCTCGGAAGTGGTCGGCATGATCCATACCCTGTTGGGGCCTGAGGGTTTCCGCAAGGGCAGTGACCTGTACTTCGAGCGCCACGACGGCCAGGCCGTGACCTGCGACGATTTCATCAAGGCCATGGAAGATGCCAACGGCGTCGATCTGGCCCAGTTCAAGCGTTGGTACAGCCAGGCCGGTACGCCACGGCTGGCGGTGAGCGAGTCTTACGACGCCGCCGCCAAGACCTACAGCCTGACCTTCCGCCAAAGCTGCCCGCCGACCCCGGACAAGATGGAAAAGCTGCCGTTCGTGATTCCCGTGGAACTGGGCCTGCTGGACAGCCAGGGCGCCGAGATCCCGTTGCGCCTGGCCGGTGAAACGGCGGCAAACGGCACGTCCCGGGTGATCTCGGTGACCGAGGCCGAGCAGACCTTCACCTTCGTCGACATCGCCGAACAACCCCTGCCTTCGTTGCTGCGTGGTTTCTCGGCACCGGTGAAACTGAGCTTCCCGTACAACCGCGACCAGTTGATGTTCCTGATGCAACACGACAGTGACGGCTTCAACCGCTGGGATGCCGGCCAGCAATTGTCGGTGCAGGTGTTGCAGGAACTGATCGCCCAGCATCAGCAGGGCGCCAGCCTGACGCTGGATCCGCGCCTGGTCAGTGCGCTGCGCAGCGTGCTGTCGGACGAATCCCTGGACCAGGCCATGGTCGCGGAAATGCTCTCGCTGCCTAGCGAAGCCTACCTGACGGAAATCAGCGAAGTGGCCGACGTCGAGGCGATCCACACCGCCCGTGAGTTCGCCCGCCAGCAGTTGGCCGAGAACCTGTTCGAAGCCCTGTGGCTGCGCTATGCCGCCAACCGCGATCTGTCGAAGAAAACGCCATACGTGGCTGAGGCCGAGCATTTCGCCCGTCGCGCGTTGCAGAACATCGCGCTGTCGTACCTGATGCTCACCGGCAAGCCTCAAGTGGTGAGTGCGACCCTGGAGCAGTTCGACACCGCCGACAACATGACCGAGCGCCTGACCGCACTGGCAGTGCTGGTCAACTCGCCGTTCGAGACCGAAAAGGCCAAGGCCCTGGAAGTGTTCGCGGAAAACTTCAAGGGCAACCCGCTGGTCATGGACCAATGGTTCAGTGTCCAGGCAGGCAGCCCGTTGCCGGGCGGCCTGGCGCGGGTCAAGGCGCTGATGGAGCACCCGGCGTTCAATATCAAGAACCCGAACAAAGTGCGGGCGCTGGTGGGGGCATTTGCCGGGCAGAACCTGATCAACTTCCACGCGGCCGACGGTTCGGGTTATCGCTTCCTGGCGGACTTGGTCATCCAGCTCAATGGCTTCAACCCGCAGATCGCTTCCCGGCAACTGGCCCCGCTGACCCGCTGGCGCAAATACGACAGCGCCCGCCAGGCGCTGATGAAAGCCGAACTGGAACGCATCCTGGCGTCCGGCGGGCTGTCCGCCGATGTGTTCGAGGTGGTGAGCAAGAGCCTGGCGTGACCTTGAAGGCGCGCGGTCTGCCTGGCGGACCGCGGTGCCTTCATCGCGAGCAAGCTCGCTCCCACAGTAGATCTTCAGTGAACGCATATTTTGTGATCAGCCTGGATCCCCTGTGGGAGCGAGCTTGCTCGCGATGGCGTCAGACCCGCCACCGTCTACAGAAAAATCCCCCGAACGCCCGGTCCGGTTCAATGGTGAAAGGGAGTGTGTACTCAGGGTTTGTACAAAAAAGATCAATTGTTGAGAGATAAAAGCCAGGTTGCGAATACGCTGAGGTTTTATCGACTTTATCGGCGTGGCTCATGAGTGATTCGGTTAAATGCTTATTTTAGAAAAGTTAAGTTCTTTTCCAGAGCCAAGAATGGCCAGTGCGTAGAAACTTTCACTCGTTGTATAGTTCCTGGCAAGTAGAATGTTCAGGCTGAGGGCATTGACCAAGGCTTCTTCCTTTTCTGGTGCTGGATCATCTGTTTCTTTAATAAATTCGGTACTTAAGAATCTAAGGTCATCATGGAAGGTAACGCTGGCGGAATATTTATTGCTATGTCCGATACTCCCCATTACTTTGTAATTTATAAAGGTGGCACCCCTGTATTTATTGGTGAAAATGAATGATGGCAGATTCATGTCCCATGAGTGCCCTGTGCCTTCCAGCAGCTTTCTTACGGTAGGGGTATCCATGATGTAGGTGTTGTAGGGTTCTACGTCGAAGCTTTTTTCGTTATTAATATTTTTAGTGGTTGTCATGATATTCGCTCCTCTCGCGATTGTTGATTTAATATTGCGAATGGTTTATCTGTCGGAGGTCACTGCGCGGTGTGGCGAGTGTCGATTAGGAAAGGAAAGAGGGCTACTGTCAGAAATAACAGGGTTTTATATTGATTTTGAATTAGCCATATAGGCGGTCGTTGTAATGGCTGTCTTGTGCTGGAGGCAGGTGTCCTCGTCATCACCCTACCGAATACCCCGCCATTCACCCCCAGCGCCAACCCCCCGTGGTTAACAAAAGATAACGCGGCGTCGATTGTCAGACCTTTCGAAAGCCCGATAGGATAGGTCAGCTTCCGAAGTGGCTCTAGATTGCAGGTTTCAGGACTATGCTCCAGGACTGGCAACGTACCAAGCCATAACAATAATAATGGGGGAAAGGTCTATGAATGAGCCTGTCACGGCTGTGGGCCGCTGCCGGCCGCCGATGCTGCGCAGAATCGCGTTGCTGGCTTCGGCGCTCTCGCTGCTGGGCTCTGCGCTGTTGTCGGCACCGGTGATGGCGGTCGCGGCGTCGACGTCCGATGTCATCTATTCCGTTGAATCGGCCAAGGCCAGCAAAACCCTGATGCTCGATGTGGTCCATGCCGGCCAGCGCCTGGTGGCGGTCGGTGATCGTGGGCACATTGTCTATTCCGACGATCAAGGCACGTCCTGGACCCAGGCCAAGGTGCCGACCCGCCAACTGCTCACTGCGGTCTTTTTCGTCGACGACAAGCACGGCTGGGCCGTGGGGCATGACGCGCAGGTCCTCGCCAGCGACGACGGTGGCAGCACCTGGACCAAGCAATTTGAAGACCTCACCCGTGAAGCACCGTTGTTGGATGTCTGGTTCAAGGACGCCAGCAGTGGTTTTGCCGTGGGGGCGTACGGTGCGCTGTACGAGACCACCGACGGCGGCAAGCACTGGGAAGACGCCAGCGATCGCCTTGATAACGAAGACCAGTTCCACCTCAATGCGATAGCCGCCGTGAAAGACGCCGGGCTGTTCATTGTCGGCGAGGCCGGCAGCATGTTCCGCTCTGCCGACTGGGGCCAGACCTGGGAGAAGGTCGAAGGCCCGTATGAAGGCTCGCTGTTCGGGGTCATCGGTACTGCCCAGCCTTCGACTCTGCTGGCCTACGGCTTGCGCGGCAACCTGTATCGTTCCACCGATTTTGGCGGCACCTGGGAGCCGGTCGTGCTCAAGGCCGCCCGGGGCACCCTGGAATTCGGCCTGTCAGGCGCCACGCTGTTGGCGGACGGTTCCATCGTGATTGTCGGCAACGGCGGCAGCGTGGTGCGCAGTACCGACGATGGCGAAAGCTTCAGCGTGTTCAACCGCCCGGACCGAATCTCCGTGGCGGCCGTCACGGCGGCAGGCAACGGCAACCTGATCCTGGCGGGGCAAGGCGGCGTGCGCGCCACCACGTCCACCGGCGCCGAACTGAGCAAATGAGTCAGGCCTGCAAGACGGGCATAAAAACAAGAAGGCGGACCCCATGAGCAGTCATCACCAAGACAAGGCGACGTTCCTCGAGCGCCTGATTTTCAACAACCGCCCGGCAGTGATCGTCATTTGCCTGCTGGTCAGCGTTTTCCTGTTCTGGCAGGCCACGCTGATCCGCCCCTCCACCAGTTTCGAAAAAATGATCCCCCTCGAGCACCCCTTCATCCAGAAGATGCTCGAGCACCGCAACGACTTGGCGAACCTGGGCAACACGGTGCGCATTTCCGTGGAAGCCACCAATGGCGACATCTTCTCCAAGGAATACATGGAGACCCTGCGCCAGATCCACGACGAGGTCTTCTACATCTCTGGTGTCGACCGTTCCGGGCTCAAGTCATTGTGGAGCCCGAGCGTGCGCTGGACCGAAGTGACGGAGGAGGGCTTCGCCGGCGGCGAGGTGATCCCCCAGAGCTATAATGGCTCGGCCGACAGCCTCGACCTGCTGCGCAACAACGTGCTCAAGTCCGGCCAGGTCGGGCGCCTGGTGGCCAACGACTTCAAGTCGAGCATCATCGACATTCCGCTGCTGGAGTCCTATCCCGACCCGCAGGACCAGGGCAAATTGCTCGCCCTCGACTATCGGAAGTTTTCCCACGAGCTTGAAGACAAGATCCGCAACAAGTTCGAAGCCCAGAACCCGAATGTGCAGATTCACATCGTCGGCTTCGCCAAGAAAGTCGGTGACCTGATCGACGGCCTGGTCATGGTGGTGCTGTTCTTCGGCGTGGCCTTCGTCATCACCCTGATTCTGTTGTACTGGTTCACCAACTGCATGCGCAGCACCGTGGCGGTGCTGACCACCACCCTGGTGGCGGTGGTCTGGCAACTGGGGCTGATGCACGCGGCCGGTTTTGGCCTGGATCCGTACTCGATGCTGGTGCCGTTCCTGATCTTCGCCATCGGCATTTCCCACGGCGTGCAGAAAATCAACGGTATCGCCTTGCAGTCCAGCGAGGCGGACAACGCCCTGACGGCGGCACGCCGCACCTTCCGCCAATTGTTCCTGCCGGGGATGATCGCGATTCTGGCGGACGCCGTGGGCTTCATCACCTTGCTGATCATCGACATCGGCGTGATCCGCGAACTGGCCATCGGCGCCTCCATCGGCGTGGCGGTGATCGTGTTCACCAACCTGATCCTGCTGCCGGTAGCGATCTCCTACGCCGGCATCAGCAAGCGTGCGATCGAGCGCAGCAAGAAAGACGCGACCCGCGAACATCCGTTCTGGCGCCTGCTGTCGAACTTCGCCAGCGCCAAGGTCGCGCCGGTGTCCATTGCCCTGGCGGTGATCGCCTTTGGTGGTGGTCTCTGGTACAGCCAGAACCTGAAGATCGGCGACCTGGACCAGGGCGCGCCGGAACTGCGTCCGGACTCGCGCTACAACCAGGACAACAACTTCATCATCAGCAATTACTCCACCAGCTCAGATGTGCTGGTGGTGATGGTCAAGACCAAGGCCGAAGGCTGCTCGCGCTATGAAGCCATGGCCCCCATCGACGAACTGATGTGGAAGATGCAGAACACCGAGGGCGTGCAGTCGGCGATTTCCCTGGTGACCGTGTCCAAGCAAATGATCAAGGGCATGAACGAGGGCAACCTGAAGTGGGAGACCTTGTCGCGCAACCCTGACGTGCTGAACAACTCCATCGCCCGGGCCGATGGCCTGTACAACAATAGCTGCTCCCTGGCACCGGTGCTGGTGTTCCTCAACGATCACAAGGCCGAGACCCTGGACCGCGCAGTAAAGGCGGTGCAGGACTTCGCCAAGGAAAACAACCGTGATGGCCTGGAATTCATCCTCGCCGCCGGTAACGCCGGCATCGAGGCGGCCACCAATGAAGTGATCAAGGAGTCGGAACTGACCATCCTGATCCTGGTGTACATCTGCGTGGCGACCATGTGCATGATCACCTTCCGTTCCTGGGCAGCGACGCTGTGCATCGTGCTGCCGCTGGTGCTGACGTCGGTGCTGGGCAACGCCCTGATGGCGTTCATGGGCATTGGCGTGAAGGTCGCGACCCTGCCGGTGGTGGCCCTGGGCGTGGGGATCGGCGTGGACTATGGCATCTACATCTACAGCCGTTTGGAAAGTTTCCTGCGGGCCGGGTTGCCGTTGCAGGAGGCTTACTACCAGACGCTGAAATCCACCGGCAAGGCGGTGCTGTTCACCGGTTTGTGCCTGGCCATCGGCGTGTGCACCTGGATCTTCTCGGCCATCAAGTTCCAGGCCGACATGGGCTTGATGCTGACGTTCATGTTGCTGTGGAACATGTTCGGTGCGTTGTGGCTGCTGCCGGCGCTGGCGCGGTTCCTGATCAAACCTGAAAAACTGGCGGGGCAGAAGGGCAATTCGTTGTTTGCGCATTGATCGAGAGCGAACCCGTCCAGCACAGCCCTAGTGGCTAAACCAATGTGGGAGCGAGCTTGCTCGCGATAGCGGTGTGACAGTCAATGAAGGTGTTGAATGTCTGTCCGCCATCGCGAGCAAGCTCGCTCCCACAGGTTTTCCGGCCAAACACGACCCTGTGGCGAGGGAGCCCCTCGCTTGAGGTGAAGAATCAAGGCGCCAACGGCAAGAACTTGTCCTGGGCCAAGGACTTGCCGATCTGTCCTCGATGCACATTCACCACCGCGTAGGGGCTCTGCGCCTTGGCGATCAGCGAGTGGTAGTGCTCCCGGCGTTGCTCCTTGGTTTTCAGGTGCGCGACGCTGTAGTCGGCTTTTGGTGTGTCGACCGTTGCATAGTGGAAGTGCGCATACCAGAGGGGAAACCCGTCATGGTCGTTGATGGCGTATTCCTGGAGGAAATCCTTGCGCTCGCCTTTCAAGGCCACGCGTTCGCCGAGCAGCGCGACCTGGATCAGGTTCTTCTCGAACAGGAACCGAAGGTTGCTATCAGTGGGCGGCAATTGCAGGCTCAACTCGGTGCGCAGGGCGCAGCCCTTGAGCGTCAGCCTGGTCATCGCGTCCGACAACTGCTTGGCCAGCGCCTGATCGGCCGGCGTGCGCGTGGTTGGCGATGCGCTGAAGGCCCGGTCGAGTTCGGCGGCGAGGGCGCGGAAGCGGTCCGCCTCATTGTTCATGATTTCCTCGATTTCCTGAGGATGGCGGCAGTGCTTCTTGTAGCTTTCAGCGTGGCGTAGGCGGCCTTCCAACTCATCGAGGATCTTTCGCGCATCGGCCTTGATCGCCTTGAGCGATCGCGTCTTGGGGGCCGGCGTCGGTCGGCGTACCTCGACCACGTCCCAGACGTCGTCATGGCGCGAATAGGTGGCGATCACCTCGTCATTGGCTTCGGAGCGCACTTCGACGACTTCAATCGGCAAGGTCGTGCCGGCGGGTTTCAGGTCGCCAATCAAGACACCACTGTGGCGGGTCTTGATCACCTTTTTCTGCGGACGCCCGGCGGATAGCTTGGGGTGCTTGGGTGCACGCTTGCGTGGTTTGGGCTCGGGTTTGAGTTCCGCAGCCAGTCTCCCGGACGCGTCCTGGTAAAGGCTGTCGACCAGTTTGATCAGCCGGTCGAAATAGCCTTCGTTGAGGTCGTCGGCGTAGAGGACCTTCAGCCCCTGCAAGCCGTCCAAGGCCTTGCCATAGTGCTCGGTCAGGCTTTCCAGTACCGCAAACTGCTCCGAGGGCGACAGCTCGTAAAGGCGTAGCTCAGCCTGGGAACGCATGTGTTCCCCCAGTGGTTTGACGATGCGCAGCAGGCTGTCGGTAAAGTCGGAGACGGGGTGTTTGACCGACAGGAGCGGCAGAGTGCCCAGCAGCAGGACTCTGCTGCCGGTGACATTTCTTTCATCCAGCGGGCGGTCTTTGGTCAGCCGTTCGAACGCTGCCGCGCCAGCGTCATCGAGGTTCAACAGCCGATCCAAGTAGTCGTCCTTGAGTTTCAGCCAATGGACCGCACGCTCGTGGATGTCACTCAACGTATCGAGGAACTGCAAGTAGCTCTCGAGGTGATCGGTGAGCGCCGCTTCCACGTTATCTTCTCCTAGGAAACGGGGATGGGCGTCATTGGTGGCGATGTAATCCCTTTGCGTCACCAAGAAGGCTTTACGGGCATTGTTCACCACGTTTTCCAACAGCCCAAGCATGAATTTAGGCGCCAGCGCGATACCCAGGCCGGCCCGTTCGGGGGCGCTGTTGACCAGGCTCACATACAGGTCGGTCTGCTCCTGGAGCAGGTCATAAAAGACTTTGCGTTTCGGCGCGCGCTGGGCCTCGGTGTAGGGGCCTTCGTCAAGGCGTGTCATGACTTGCTGGGCGACGTCCACGGCTTTTTGCAGGTCGGCGTCCTGGGCAATGCGTCGGTTCAGTTCCGCGGTCAATTCGAAGCTGCGCTGGGTATTCAGACGACTCAATGCCGCCACGCGTTTGGGGGGCGCACCGCCCAGCAGGCGCAAGCGCAGGTCCAAGGACCAGTGGCCTTGGGTGTCCGATTTGAGCGCCGGACCGTTTTTGCTCGGGTCGAGCGGGTCGACAATGGTCGCGCTGCCGTCCTCTTCCGGAGTGACTCGATACAGGACGCCGTCGACCTCGGCGTGCCAGGTGTTGTTGATCACGTAAAGGCCCTTGTAAGGCCCGTAGGTCACCGGGTCGGGCAGTGCTGCCGGGCGCGTTGCCTGCAAGCGCAGCAGGCGGGTGCGTTGTTCCGGCGTCAGGCGCTGACGCGGGCTGGCGAAACTGAAGTCCAGGACCCTGCTGGCGGCTTCGGCGTGGGCGCCAGGCAAGGCAACGGGGCCTTCGACAAGGCTGGGCAAGGCCGGGGCGGGCCATAGTCCGGGGATCGCGCGTGGTACCGGGGGACGCATCGCCTGGGCCTTGATCGATTCGGGTAGCGCCGCGCGAACAGGCACGTGGACGGCGGGAAACTGGCTCACCAGCAGGGCCAGGTTGACCAGCAGATCGACAGTGGCGAGTTCCCGTGTCACCGGGTCTTCGCTGCCCAGGGCCGGGATGTCGTTTCGGGCGCTGGCCATCAGGTTCCACAGCCAGACGGTGGTCATGGCCGGGCCACGCAGCAAGGGGAACAGCAGCGTGTTGAACAACAGGCTGCCACCCTCGAGCAGCACCGCCCAGCGGCTCTCGCTGTTGGAGACCGAGGCCCGGTCGGCCTGGGTAACCAGGGCCTGAGCGTTGCAGCCGTAGAGGTACTGCATGAGTTGGCCTTTTTGCAGCGATTGCAGCAGATCGTCGTGGCTGTCGTCGTTGGCGAGGGTCGCCGGGGCGGGCTTTTCAGGCGGCTCGAACTCGTCACCCGGGAAAAACCGCACGATGTGTGGCTCCAGGAAACCACCGTTGGCGTACACCGGGCGTGCGGCATCGGACAGCCAGGTCAGGACGCTGTCCTGCAGCTCCCCGGCACTGGCGATGGCCTGCATCAGCGCCTGGCGCGTGGGGAATTCCCGCAGCGTCGGCGCATGCAGCGGTCGGTACAGCACGTGCGGGCCGGTGGTGATGTCTTGCGGCTCGACAATGAACATGTTCATCACGACATCGGCTTGGGCTTGGGGCTTGCGCAGCAAAGCCAGGTGGCGCATGACCATCGGGCGGCCATCGACCTGTTGGTCGTGGGGGTCGGTTTGCAGGACGGCTTCCATCAGCCGCAGGCCTTTGCGGGTCATGCCGTTTTCCTTGGCGAGCACCTGCTTCAACGTCTCCAGCGCCAGTTGCGCCGGGATCTGTTCGGCGAACATCTGTCGACGCCGCTGCGCCTGGGGCGAATCGCCAAGCAACTTGTCTTGCAGGTAGTGCGGGTAGGTGGTGCCAATGTCGATCTGTTCGATCAACCCGTCCCGGCGGGTGATGAACTCCGGCGTCAACCATGCAGGCAGCGCCAGGCCCAGGCGATGGCTGATCGTCAGGCTGCCGCTTGGCCGGGCGACGAGGTTGCGGATGGCCAGGTCGGTCAGGCTCATCTTCCTTTTTTCGCTAATACCGGCGGTGCCGGGATACCCCGCGGACACGGTGAAGATCAGCACCACATCGTCGGGTTGGTAGCGGTTGGACGGCACCTTGTCCGGGCTGCTGTCGTTGGTTTGCTGCATGCGCTTGAACAGGGCGTCGGCCGTGAAGGCCTTGATGTCCTTGATGTCGCTGAGAAAGGTTTGGCCGTGGTGCCGTTTTTTGGCGCTGGCCAGTACCAGGCTGTGGTGTTGGAACGTTGTTTGGTCGACGACGGAGGCCTGTTGCAGCCATTTGGGCAACAGTGGTTCGAGTTGAGCCGACGTTTTAGGCGTGAGGCGAGGGGCATCGAGCAGAGCGCGGGCCGGGTCGCTCAAGTCGTTGTAGAGCTTTTTCAGGTTTTGCAGGCCGATCCGAGCGGGCAGTTGTACGGTCTTGAGGTCGGCCAGTTGCTGTTCCAGCAGCATGGCTGCCTGGATTTCGAAGGTATTGCCGCTGATCTCGTAGCGCTGGCAGGTGACGGTGTCGACCACGTACCGACTGGCGATCCGTTCGCGCCAATGTTGGTTGAACGCCTCCAGGGAGGTGAAGGCGTGCACCGCGCTGCCGGGGCTGCACAACAGGAAGACGGTGGCGTCTGTGGTAGCGCGGGTCAGGAGGATGTCGCTGCCGATCAGCACGGTGCTGGTCGTGCCTTGGGTGACCAGGGTCTCCAGGCTGTAGGCGTATACCGGCGCCTGGCGGTTGTCACGCAAGCGTCTGTCACGGTCCGGCCAGCGGATCACTTGGTCCAGGGCTTCACGTGCCGGGTCGGTGAGCCCCGGTTGTTGCAGCCCACGGATATGCAGCATGTTCTTGAAGGTGTCGCTGAGCCATTGCCAGCGGCTGATAGGGCTGTTCGCCTCGGTGGGTGGGCTGGCATCGAGGTCGTCGCTCCAGTAGCGGGACAGCGCCTCTTCCAGCCCGATGGGTACGCTCCAGGACAGCTCACGCAATACCTTTTCGATGACCTTCATGTCCAGCGTTTGATTGCCTGACCAAAGACGGTGGGGAACGCTGTCGGAAAGGTAGTAATCCAGATTGCCCTGTGGGCTCAGATCCAGGGGGGTACCAAGCGCCAAATAGTTGAGGACCCATGCCATGAACGATTGAAAGTGCCAACCGCGCCCGACCACGTCCGGTGTTGCCAATTGGGTCTTGGCGAGGTCGAGGGTCAGCCAGGGGTATTTGTCCTTGAGGGCTTGCTCAAGCATGCGCTGGGCGACCTGTTCGAAGGTCGGGCGGCTGGCGAATTGCAGGCTGACCCGTTGTGCCAATGCGGCGGCGGTGTCAGCCGTGGGGAGGGCGGTCATGAGAAGTCCTTTTCATAAGTGCCATGGCCGTCGGAATGACGACCAGAAAAGTATCGACTTCGCGGTTCCGGGTGGGTGGTATATACATACCACCCTGTCGAATTCAGGTTGTGGCAGGTCTCGCCGCAGCCCGCAAAGCTGAGCCCTTGATCTTGCGCTGTGATCAGGGCGCCAGCGGCAGGAACTTGCTTTGCGCCAAGGATTTGCTGATCTGTCCTCGGTGTACGTTCACCACTGCGTAGGGGCTGTCCGCCTTGGCGAGGAGTGAGTGGTAGTGTTCCCGCCGTTGCTCCTTGGTTTTCAGGTGCGCGACGCTGTAGTCGGCTTTGGGTGTGTCAGCCTTTTCGTAGTGAAAGTGCGCATACCAAATGGGAAAACCGTCACGGTCGTTGACGGCGTATTCCTGGAGAAAATCCTTGCGATCGCCTTTCAAGGCCTGACGTTCGCCGAGTCGGGCGATTTGTATCAGTTGTTTTTCGAACAGGAACCGAAGGTTGCTATCGGTGGGCGGCAATTTCAGGCTCAATTCGATGCGCAGGGCACTGCCCTTGCTCCTCAGGCTGGAAACAGCGTCTGACAGTTGTTTGCTCAGTGCCTGGTCCGCGGGCGTAGGCGAGGTTTGCGCTGCGCTGAAGGCTCGGTCGAGTTCTCCGTGGAGCGCGCTGAATCGACTCGCCTCATTGTTCACGATTTCCTCGATTTCCTGAGGGTAGCGGCAATATTTCTTGTAGCTTTCAGCGCGGCGTAAACGTTCGGCCAATTCGTCCAGCAGCTTTCGCGCATCAGTCTTGATGGCTTTGACCGACCTCGTTCGGGGGGCGGGGGCGGGTACCGGCACCGGAGGCCGCACGTCAACGACATCCCAGACATCGTCGTGGCGCGAATAGGTGGCGATCACCTGGTCACTGGTTTCGGAACGCAGCTCGACGACTTCAATCGGCAAGGCCGTGCCGGCCGGTTTCAGGTCACCAATCAAAACACCGCTTTTGCGGGTCCTGATCACCTGTTTCTGCGGGCGCCCGGGCGCTGCCTTGGGGCGCCTGGGCGCACGCCTGCGTGGTTTTGGCTCGGGTTTGATTTCAACCGCCAGTTTCCCTGACACGTCCTGGTACAGACTCTCGACCACCTTGATGAACCGGTCGAAATAGGCTTCGTCGATATCGTCGGCATAGAGGGTTTTAATGCCCTGCAAGGCATCCAGGGATTGGCCATAGTGCTCGGTCAGGCTCTCCAGTACCTCCAGTTGTTCCGAAGGGAGTAGCTCGTAGAGTCGCAGCGCGACATGGGAGCGCATTTGTTCTCCCAGCGGCTTGACGATGCGTAGCAGGCTGCCGGACAAATCAGATTCAGGGTTCTTGATCGCCAGTTGTGGAAGCGTAGAGAGCTGCAAGGCTTTGCAGCCGGTCGCATCTCTTTCGCCCAATGGAAACTCCCTGGTCACGCGTTCAACCGCTTGGACTCCGGCTTCATCCAGGTTCAATAATCTTTCCAGGTAGTCGTCCTGGAGTTCCAGCCAATGAATCGATCGATCATTGATATCCGTCAGTGTGTCGAGGAACCTTCTGTGGGCCGGCAGATCACGGTTGGCAGCCTGCACTAGGTTGGGGTCTGTGAATTGGGGATGGGTGGCCCCGATGGCCGCATAGTCCCTTTCAGTGAGCAGGAAGGCTCTGCGGGCATTTCTGACCACGTTTTCCAAGAGAAAGCGCAAGAATGCAGGCGCAAGCGCGATACCCAGGCTGGCGCGTTCGGGCGCGCTGTTCACCAGGCGCATATACATGTCGGTCTGCTCCTGGAGCAGGTCATGGAGCACTTTGCGCTTCGGTGCGCGCTGCGCCTCGGTATAGTTTCCCTCCTCAAGCCTTGCCAGCACTCGCTGGGCAACATCCAAGGCTCTTTGTCGACCAGGCTCTTGCGCGGTGTACTGCTTTACCTCGTGGAGCAATTCGCTGGATCGTTGGGCATTGAGACGACGCTGTGCAGCCACGCGCTTGGGCGGCGCCCCTCCCAGCAGGCGCAGGCGCAGGTCCAGGATCCATTGGCCCTGGGTATCGACGCGTAACGGCGGACCTTTTTGGGTCGAGTCGAGCGGATCGACGATGGTGGCGCTGCCGTCCTCTTCCGGGGTGACTCGATACAGCAGGCCTTCAACATCGGCGTGCCATTTGTTGTCGATCACGTACAGGCCCTTGTAGGGCCCATAGGTGATCGGTTCGGGCAGTGAAGCCGGATGCGGTACTTGCAGGCGCTGCAGACGGGTGCGCTGTTCCGGCGTCAGGCGCTGACGGGGATTGGCGAAACTGAAATCCAGGGCCCTGCTCGCGGCTTCGGCGTGGGTGCCAGGCAAGCCAACGGCCCCCTCTATGATGTTTGGCGAGGCTGGCGCAGGCCACTGCTCGGCAACGGTCCGCGGCGCGGGTGGACGCATGGCGTGTTTCTTGACCGATTCGGGCACTGGGGCGCGAGCAGGCGCACGTCCGGAGGGGAACTGGCTCACCAGCATGGCCAGGTTGACCAGCAAATCGACGGCCGCCAGCTCCCGAGCCACCGGATCTTCATTGATCAGGGCCGGGATGTCGTTTCGGGCGCTGGCCATCAGGTTCCACAGCCAGACGGTGGTCATGGCCGGGCCACGCAGCAAGGGAAACAGCAGCGTGTTGAACAACAGGCTGCCACCCTCGAGCAGCACCGCCCAGCGGCTCTCGCTGTTGGAGACCGAGGCCCGGTCGGCCTGGGTGACCAGGGCCTGGGCGTTGCAGCCGTAGAGGTACTGCATGAGTTGGCCTTTTTGCAGCGATTGCAGCAGATCGTCGTGGCTGTCGTCGTTGGCGAGGGTCGCCGGGGCGGGCTTTTCAGGCTGCTCGAACTCGTCACCCGGGAAAAACCGCACGATGTGTGGCTCCAGGAAACCACCATTGGCATACACCGGGCGTGCGGCATCGGACAGCCAGGTCAGGACGCTGCCCTGCAAGTCCCCGGCAGCGGTGATGGCCTGCAACAGGGCCTCACGGGTCGCAAATTCCTGTAGGGCAGGCGCGTACAGCGGTCGATACAGCAGGTGCGGGCCGGTGGTGATGTCTTGCGCCTCGATGATGAACTGGTTGGCCACCACATCGGGCTGGGCCTGGGGTTTGCGCAGGAACGCCAGGTGCCGCATGACCACCTGACTTCCGTCGACCTGCTGGGCGTCTGCCGCGGGTTGGAGGACGGCTTCGACCAGGCGCAGGCCTTTGCGGGTCATGCCGTTTTCGTTGTCGAGCAGCTGTTTCAATGCCTCCAGCGCCAACTGCGCCGGCATCTGCTGGGCAAACATGTGTTGACGCCACTGTGCCCGAGGCGAACTGCCGAGCAACTTTTCTCGCAGATAACGAGGATAGTTCGCGCCTATGTCGACCTGTTCGATCAACCCGCCTTTGCGGGTAATGAAATCCGGCGTGATCCAGGCCGGCAACGTCAGGCCCAGGCGATGGCTGAGCTTCAGGTTCCCACTTGGCCGGGCGACGAGGTTGTTGATGGCCAGGTCGGTCAGGCTCATGTTGCGCTCTTCGCTGATACCGACGGCCCCGGGATAACCCGCCGAGACAGTGAACGTCAGGCGCACATCGTCGAGCTGGAAGTGGCTGGAGGGCACCTTGTCCGGGCTGCTGTCGTTCGTTTGTGTCATGCGGTTGAGCAAGGCGTTGGCGGTAAAGGCCCTGATGTCACTGGTGTCACTGAGAAAGGTCTGGCCCTGGTTGCGTTTTTTCGCGCTGGCCAGGGTCAGGCTGTAGCGCTGGAACGCGGTCTGATCGGCGATGGAGGCTGTTTGCAGCCATCCGGGCAATAGCGGTTCGAGTTGCGCCGACGTTTCAGGCGTGAGACGTGGGGCGTCGAGGAGGTAGCGGGCCGGGTCGCTCAAGTCGTTGTAGAGCTTCTTCAAGTCTTGTAGACCGATCCGAGACGGCAGTTGTACAGCCTTGAGGTCGGCCAGTTGCTGTTCCAACACCATCGCCGCTTGAATCTCGAAGACATTGCCGCTGATCTCGTAGCGCTGGCAGGTGACGGTGTCGACGATGTACTCGCCGGCGATCCGTTCGCCCCAATATTCATTGAAGGTTTCAATGGATGCAAAGGACTGCACGGGACCACCGGGGCTGCACAACAGAAGTTCGATGGCGCTGCGAGTGGGCCAGGTCAAAAGGATCTCGGTGCCGACCAGCACGGTGCTGGAGGTGCCTTGAGTGATCCTGGTTTCCAGGCTGTAAGCGTACACAGGCGCCTGATTGTGGCGACTGAAACGCAGGTCACGGTCCGGCCAGCGGACGATCTGGTCCAGGGCCGCACGTGCCGGATCGCTGAGGCCCGGCTGTTGCAGCCCGCGGATGTTCAGCGTGTTCCTGAGCACATCGCTGAGCCAGCCCCAGCGGGTGATGTTCGTACCGGTTTGGCCGCTGGTGTCGAGGTCGGTGCTCCAGTAGCGGGTTAGCGCATCTTCGAGTCCGATCGGCAGGCTCCAGGCCAGTTCAAGGAGCAATTTTTTGATGACTTTCATGTCCGGTTTTTCGTTGCCTGACCAGAGGCGGCGGGGAATGCTGTCGGAAAGGTAGTAATCCAGATTGCCCCGTGGGCTGAAATCCATGGGGGTGTCCGAGGCCAGGTAATCGAGGACCTGGGGCATGAACGGTTGGAAGTGCCAACCGCGCCCGACCACGTCCGGCGTTGCCAATTGGGTCTTGGCGAGGTCGAGGGTCAGCCAGGGGTATTTGTCCTTGAGGGCTTGCTCAAGCATGCGTTGGGCGACCTGTTCGAAGGTCGGGCGGCTGGCGAATTGCAGGCGGACCCGTTGTGCCAATGCGGCGGCGGTGTCAGCCGTGGGGAGGGCGGTCATGAGAAGTCCTTTTCATAAGTTTCATGGTTGTCGGAATGACGACCAGAAAAGTATCGACTTCGCTGTTCCGGGTGGGTGGTATATACGTACCACCCCGTTGCGGGCGGGGTATGGCAGGTCGCGCTGGAGTTCGGGGGATGTCAGGCGGGATCGCTGCCCAGCACCACATTCAGCGCGCTGCGGGCATCGTCCAGCTGCACCAGCGTGGCATGGCGGGCGCCGAGGGCGTCGCGGTTCTCGATGGCGGTGAGGATCGCCTTGTGTCGCGGCATCGCCAGCTCATGCAGGTTGGGCCGCTGGTTGGAGTGCTTGAGCGCTTCGGCGATGGCCACCGACAACATGTTGCAGAGGTTGGCGAGCAGGTCGTTGTGGGTGGCGTCGGCGATGCGGCTGTGGAAGTCCAGGTCCGGTTGCAGCACGGCCTCGGGGGTCGGGGCTGCCTCCATGCGTTGGTAGGCTTCACGGATGGCGGCGATGTCGGCTTCGTCGGCGAACTGGGCGGCGAGGGCGGCGGCGGCTGGCTCGATGATGCTGCGCACACTGGTCAGCAGGTTGAAGAATTCATTCTGCGGGCTGCTCTGCATCAGCCAATGCAGCACATCCGGGTCGAGCATGTGCCATTCCCGCCGGGCCTTGACCACCGTGCCCACGCGCGGACGCGAATACACCAGGCCTTTGGCGACCAGCACCCGCGTGGCTTCGCGCAGCACCGGGCGGCTGACCGCATACTCTTCGCACAACAGGGCTTCGGCGGGCAGTTTATCGTCCGGTTTGAAACGCCCGGAGACGATCTGCATGCCCAGTTCCTGGACGATGCGCGCGTGCATGCTTTTGCGGTCGGAGGGTTTGCGGTAATCCATGGGACGCGGCGCGATCCTGTGCGAGGGGAATGTTGCGCATGATAGCAGGCGCGGCGATGGCGGGTCGCTAATGCGATTTTTTGAGGTGGATGCAGACCCCATTGTAGGAGCTTATGTGGGAGCTGAGCTTGCTCGCGATGAGGCCCTTCCAGTCAATATCTCTGTTGTCTGGTGCACCGCAATCGCGAGCAAGCTCAGCTCCCACAAAAGCTTGCATCCCACAGGGGATGCCCACAGGGGGATGCCACAAGGGGATGGATGGGGTCAGTGGGAGTGGCGTGGCACCTCGGCGCCGCGGCAGCCGACCAGGAAGTCGAAGTCACAGCCCTGGTCCGCTTGCAGGACGTGGTCGATGTACAGCTGGCGATAGCCCCCCACGAGCAGTTGCTGCGGTGGCACGAGGTCGGCCAGGCGCGCGGCGAGTTCAGCGTCCGGGATGTCCAGATGCAGGCGGCCGCTGGCGCAATCGAGTTCGATCCAGTCGCCTTCCTTCACCGCCGCCAGGGGGCCGCCAGCGGCGGCTTCCGGTGCCACGTGCAGCACCACTGTGCCGTAGGCGGTGCCGCTCATGCGTGCGTCGGAAATCCGCACCATGTCCGTCACGCCCTGGGCCAGCAGCTTGGCCGGCAAGCCCATGTTGCCGACTTCGGCCATGCCTGGATAACCCTTCGGCCCGCAGTTCTTCATCACCAGGATCGAGCTGGCGTCCACGTCCAGTTCCGGGTCATTGATCCGTGCCTTGTACTCGTCGAAGTTCTCGAACACCACCGCGCGACCGCGATGCTGCATCAGTTCGGCGGTGGCGGCGGACGGCTTGAGCACCGCGCCCAGTGGCGCCAGGTTACCGCGCAACACGCAGATACCACCGTCGGCGCGGATCGGATTGTCCAGGGTGCGGATGACTTCGTCCTGGCCGTAGATCGGTGCGTCCTTGGTGTTTTCGCCGAGGCTCTTGCCATTGACGGTCAAGGCGTTCGGATGGGGAATCAGGTTGGCTTCGCCCAGACGCCGCAGCACGGCGGGCAGGCCGCCGGCGTAGTAGAACTCTTCCATCAGGAAGCGCCCGGACGGCTGCAGGTCGACGATGGTCGGCATGCCGCGACCGATGCGGGTCCAGTCGTGCAGGTCCAGTTGCACGCCGATGCGTCCGGCAATGGCCTTGAGGTGGATCACCGCGTTGGTCGAGCCGCCGATGGCCGCGTTGACGCGAATGGCGTTTTCGAAGGCTTCCTTGGTCAGGATCTTCGACAGTTTCAGATCTTCACGGACCATTTCCACGGCGCGCATGCCGGACATATGGGCCAGCACATAACGCCGTGCGTCCACGGCCGGAATCGCCGCGTTGTGGGGCAGGGAGGTACCGAGGGCTTCGGCCATGCAGGCCATGGTCGAGGCCGTGCCCATGGTATTGCAGGTGCCGGCCGAGCGGGACATGCCGCCCTCGGCCGCGAGGAAATCATCGATGGTGATCGTGCCGGCCTTGACCTGTTCGCTCAATTGCCAGACCACGGTGCCCGAGCCAATGTCCTGGCCCTTATGCTTGCCGTTGAGCATCGGCCCGCCGGTGACGACGATGGCCGGGACGTCGCAACTGGCGGCGCCCATCAGCAACGCCGGGGTGGTCTTGTCGCAACCGGTGAGCAGCACGACGCCGTCAATCGGGTTGCCGCGAATCGCCTCTTCCACGTCCATGCTCGCCAGGTTGCGGGTCAGCATAGCGGTGGGACGCAGGTTCGATTCGCCGTTGGAGAACACCGGGAATTCCACGGGGAAGCCCCCGGCTTCGATCACGCCGCGCTTGACGTGCTCGGCGATCTGCCGGAAGTGCGCGTTGCACGGCGTCAGCTCCGACCAGGTGTTGCAGATGCCGATGATCGGCTTGCCGTGGAACTGATGGTCGGCGATGCCCTGATTTTTCATCCAGCTGCGGTACATGAAGCCGTTTTTGTCGGCGGTGCCAAACCATTGGGCCGAGCGCAGGGAGGGTTTCTTATCAGACATGATCGATTCTCTTATTGTATGACTATATTGTTCTAGCTGAAGCGTAACATAAGCGCAATTTGTGCGGTTTGGAAGTGTTGTTGGGTAAATAGTATTACTATATAGTCCGATTCAACGGAGGGGTTGTCCTGGCGGTCATTCGCGAGAGAAATCCCCCGAGGTTCCATAACAACAACAATCGGAGACCGGTCCCATGAGCCAGGAATTGCGGCTTATTCGTCGCATCACGCTGAAACTGATTCCCTTCCTGATCCTGCTGTACCTGATCGCCTACGTGGACCGCTCTGCAGTGGGCTTCGCCAAGCTGCACATGGGCGCCGACCTCGGCATCGGCGACGCCGCCTACGGTCTGGGTGCCGGGCTGTTTTTCATTGGTTATTTCCTGCTGGAGATCCCCAGCAACCTGATGTTGGAGCGCTTCGGTGCCCGGCGCTGGTTTGCCCGGATCATGATCACCTGGGGCGCCATCACCATCGGCATGGCCTTCGTGCAGGGACCTCACAGTTTCTATGTGATGCGCTTCTTGCTGGGGGCGGCCGAAGCCGGGTTCTTCCCGGGCGTGCTGTACTACATCACCCAGTGGTTCCCGGTGCGCCATCGCGGCAAGATCCTCGGTCTTTTCATACTTTCCCAACCCATCGCGATGATGATCACCGGCCCCGTGTCCGGCGGCTTGCTGGGCATGGACGGGATCCTTGGCCTGCACGGCTGGCAGTGGCTGTTCATCGTCATCGGCCTGCCGGCGGTGCTGTTGACCTGGCCGGTGCTACGTTACCTGCCGGATGGCCCGCAACAGGTGAAATGGATGGACCAGGCCGAGAAGGACTGGCTGACCGGTGAGCTGAAAAAAGACCTGCAGGAATACGGCCAGACCCGCCATGGCAATCCGCTGCATGCCCTCAAGGACAAGCGTGTCTTGCTGCTGGCGCTGTTCTACCTGCCGGTGACCTTGAGTATCTATGGCCTGGGCCTGTGGTTGCCGACGCTGATCAAGCAGTTCGGCGGCAGCGACCTGGTGACCGGTTTCGTGTCGTCGGTGCCGTACATCTTCGGCATCGTCGGCCTGCTGATCATTCCCCGCAGTTCCGACCGTTTGAACGACCGCTACGGTCACCTGGCCGTGTTGTACGTGCTGGGCGCCATCGGCCTGTTCCTCAGCGCCTGGTTGTCGGTGCCGGTGTTGCAATTGGCGGCGCTGTGCCTGGTGGCGTTTGCGCTGTTTTCCTGCACGGCGGTGTTCTGGACCTTGCCGGGACGTTTCTTTGCCGGCGCCAGTGCGGCGGCGGGCATTGCGCTGATCAACTCGGTGGGCAACCTGGGCGGCTACATTGGTCCGTTCGTGATCGGTGCGCTGAAGGAGTACACCGGTAACCTGGCCTCGGGGCTGTACTTCCTGTCGGGCGTGATGGTCTTTGGCCTGGTGTTGACTGGCGTGGTTTACCGGTTGCTGGAGCGCAAGCATGTGCTGCCGGCGGATCAGTTCGCGGCCAGCGCCCGGGGGGCGACGCGTACCTGATGTGGAGTGGGCTGCCAGGAGGTTAAGTGTTGAGCCTGCTGACGCTTTCGCGAGCAAGCCCGCTCCCACACTGGATTGGTGGTGGTCACAGGATCTGTGTATTGCGCAGATCCAATGTGGGAGCGGGCTTGCTCGCGAAGGGGCCCTTATGTTCACCACACCTATTGATGTTTGTTTACAGGGAGAAAACCCATGCGTTTAGTTCAGTTCGAATTGAGTAACGGCGAACGCCGCGTCGGTGTGGTCGAGGGCGATCAGGTGCACGAAGTGCAGGGCGCCGGCACCGTGCGCGAGCTGGCGCTGGCGGCCATCGAAGCGGGCGTGAAGCTTGAACAGCAGGTCGGCAGCCTGGGCCTGGGGGCGAGTCATGACTATGCGCAGTTGCTCGATGAGCTGCGCATCCTGCCGCCGCTGGACCATCCGGACCCGGCGCACCTATTGGTCAGCGGCACTGGCCTGACCCACCTGGGCAGCGCCTCGGCTCGGGACAAGATGCACCAGCAGGCCGGCGACGAAGCGACCATGACCGACACCATGCGCATCTTCAAGTGGGGCGTGGAGGGCGGGAAACCCCAGGCCGGGCAGGCCGGCGTGCAACCGGAATGGTTCTACAAGGGCGACGGCAGCATTGTGGTCCGCCCGGGCCATCCGTTCCCGCTGCCACCCTTTGCCGAAGACGCCGGCGAAGAGCCGGAAATCAGCGGCCTGTATGTCATCGGCCACGACGGCAAGCCCTATCGCCTGGGCTTTGCCGTGGGCAACGAGTTTTCCGACCACGTGATGGAACGCAAGAATTACCTGTACCTGGCCCATTCGAAATTGCGCAGTTGCAGTTTTGGTCCGGAACTTCGCGTGGGTGAACTGCCTCAACATCTGTCCGGGACCAGTCGTATTCTGCGCAACGGCGAAGTGCTGTGGCAGAACGAGTTCCTCAGTGGCGAGGCGAACATGTGCCACAGCCTCGAAAACCTGGAATTCCACCACTTCAAGTACAGTCAGTTCCTGCGCCCGGGGGACGTCCACGTTCACTTCTTCGGCACCGCGACCCTGTCGTTCGCCGATGGCATCCGCACGCAGCCGGGGGATGTGTTCGAAATCAGCCAGGCTGAATTCGGTGCACCGCTGGTCAACGGCATTGCCCCGGTGGACGCAGTGTTCAACCCAGGTACTATCGGCACACTTTAAAGGAGACTTGCGATGACCCAGATCCTTGGCCACAACTACATCGGCGGGGCGCGCAGCGCGGCCGGCCAGACTCGCCTGCAAAGCGTCGACGCCAGCACCGGCGAGGCCTTGCCCCATGAATTCATCCAGGCCACGGCCGAAGAAGTCGACGCCGCCGCCAAGGCCGCCGCAGCGGCTTATCCAGCCTATCGCAGCCTGAGCGCGGTGCGCCGGGCCGAATTCCTCGAGGCCATTGCCGATGAATTGGATGCCTTGGGCGATGATTTCGTGGCCGTGGTCTGCCGTGAAACCGCGTTGCCAGCGGCACGGATCCAGGGCGAGCGCGGTCGCACCAGCGGTCAGATGCGCCTGTTCGCCAAGGTCCTGCGTCGCGGTGATTTCTACGGCGCGCGCATCGACCGGGCATTGCCTGAGCGCACGCCATTGCCGCGTCCAGACCTGCGTCAGTACCGCATTGGCCTGGGACCGGTGGCGGTGTTCGGCGCCAGTAACTTCCCCCTGGCGTTTTCCACGGCCGGTGGCGACACGGCGTCGGCCCTGGCGGCCGGTTGCCCGGTGGTGTTCAAGGCCCACAGCGGCCATATGGCGACCGCCGAGCACGTGGCCGATGCAATCATCCGCGCGGCTGAAAAAACCGCGATGCCGGTCGGTGTGTTCAACATGATCTACGGTGGTGGCGTCGGCGAATGGCTGGTCAAGCATCCTGCGATCCAGGCCGTGGGTTTCACCGGTTCCCTCAAGGGCGGGCGTGCCCTGTGCGACATGGCGGCCGCACGGCCGCAGCCGATCCCGGTGTTCGCCGAAATGTCGAGCATCAACCCGGTGATCGTATTGCCGCAGGCGCTGGAGACCCGCGCCGAGAGCATCGCTCGCGACCTGACCGCTTCGGTGGTGCAGGGCTGCGGTCAGTTCTGTACCAACCCGGGCCTGGTGATCGGTATTCGCTCGCCGCAGTTCACTGCTTTCACCCAGCAAGTGGCTGCGCTGATCGGCGACCAGGCGCCCCAGACCATGCTCAACGCCGGCACGCTGCAAAGCTACGGCAAGGGTCTGCAGAAACTGCTGGCGCACTCGGGCATCGAACGCCTGGCCGGGCGCGAGCAGCAGGGCAGCCAGGCCCAGCCGCAGTTGTTCAAGGCCGACGCCAGTCTGTTGATCAACGGTGATGAGGCGCTGCAAGAAGAAGTGTTCGGCCCAACCACGGTGTTTGTCGAAGTCGCCGACCAGGCGCAACTGACCGCCGCGCTGAACGGCCTGCACGGCCAACTGACGGCCACGATGATCGGCGAGCCGGCGGACTTCGAACGCTTCAGCGAACTGACGCCGCTGCTGGAACAGAAAGTTGGCCGCATCCTGCTCAACGGTTATCCGACCGGGGTGGAGGTG
The DNA here is from genome assembly GCF_057655955.1 of Pseudomonas sp. Soil_N_39. Lineage (NCBI taxonomy): Bacteria > Pseudomonadati > Pseudomonadota > Gammaproteobacteria > Pseudomonadales > Pseudomonadaceae > Pseudomonas > Pseudomonas sp. Soil_N_39. The sequence continues at coordinate 102,488 of NZ_JBDGLI010000014.1, read as the reverse complement.
TGTGATTCGATGGTGCACGGCGGGCCTTACCCGGCGACATCCGATGCCCGTGGTACGTCGGTGGGCACATTGGCGATCGATCGTTTCCTGCGCCCGGTGTGCTTCCAGAACTACCCCGACAGCCTGTTGCCCGAGCCGCTGAAGAATGCCAACCCGCTGGGGATCCTGCGGTTGGTGGATGGGGTGCCGGGGCGCGAGGCGCTCTGAGGGTTGCGGGGAGGCCGTTGCATTCAAGTTGAATGTGTCGGCCTCATCGCGAGCAAGCTCGCTCCCACATTTTGATCTTCAGTGGACACAAAATTCGTGTTCAACACAGAACCGCTGTGGGGGCGAGCCTGCTCGCGAAGAGGCGGGCCCATCCAACATTTTCCTCGACTGGGACGCCGTCTTCGCGAGCAGGCACACCGAGCCTAAGCAATGTGCCGAGTGGTGGGGCAAAAGCGATTTGCTTACTTTTTCCTGGGCCGGCATTCCGGCTTTTCAGAAGTGAGCCGCTGTAAAAGCGGAACCGCCAGTAGCCGTCTCACAGCTGCTTCGACCCCCCGCCAATCTGCCAGACATAAGGCGGTTCCGTCCCGTTGATTTCCCAATCACCAATAATGCGCTCCTTGTAGATCAACGGATTGTGCGAGGCCGCGGTGCGGGCATTGCGCCAGTGGCGGTCGAGAGCCTTGCTGGTGCTGGTGGCTGAAGCACCGAGGGCATTGAACAGGTCGCTGGTGGCACGTAATACCAAGTCGGAGATGACCACCTGGGCCTGGGCCGACTCCAGCTCGGCGGCGATGTTAGCGGTGTGTTCGGTCTCGGCGTTCTGGCTGAAGCGGCTTTCATAGGCGCGTTGGGAGGCGCTCGCGGCTCGCAGGGCGGTGGCTTCGGCGGCGTAGACCTGGGCCGATGCCCTGCCGACCACTTGTTGCACCTGCACGTCCTGGCTCACTTCGCTGGCATTGCCGGTGCTGAAGACCCGCGTGCGTTTGCGCACTTGCTCGGTGATGTCGTGGACCGCAGCGCGGCCGGCGCCGGTCAACACGGCCAGCAACACCAATTGATAAAACGCGGTCTGGTATTTGAAGCGGGTGGAGAAGTCGATGAGGTTTTCCACCTCGACCAACGCATTCTCGAACAGCGACGTCCCACTGCCAGTGGTGCGTTGGCCGAAGCCGTCCCAGTCATCGTTTTGCTTGACGCCCGGCTGGTGCACGCGGACGGCGGCAATCACGTCGGCGCCGTTGTCGTCGCGCTGGGCATACACGTCGATCCAGTCGGCGAAAATACTGCCGGTGCTGTAGTACTTGGTGCCATTGACGACCCATTGATCCCCCAGGCGGGAAACCCGAGTAATGACCTCGCCGATTTTCACCGTGCCGACTTCCGTCCAGGCGTTGCCCACCAGCTCACCCTCGACAAAGCGCTTGAACCAGGTGTCCTGTGGGCTGCTGGCGTGGGCGTTGAGGCGGTCTTCGACAAATGCAAAGTGCCCGCGCAAGGCCTGGGGCAGGTTGGAATCGGCTTCGGCCAGTTCGATCAGCAATTGCAACAGCTGCGGCAACGAGGCCCCGGCGCCGCCATATTCGACCGGTACGCGGATGGCGCCAAAGCCGGCTTCCTTCAGCCATTTCACCTGTTCAAAGGGCAGGCTGCGCGTCTGCTCACGCGCCAGGGCGCCGGCCTGGATGCGCGCAAAGATCGGCCGGAAGCGTTCGGCCAAGGGTTCATAGTCGGCGCCCGTGGAAAGGATCGGCGGCAGGTGTTGTTGCTGTGCGGTCATGTTGATGTTCCTTCTGGATGGCGAGTAGGCGGGCAGGGTGAAAACCTGCCGGTGCCCAAGGCCATTGCACAGTCCATGCCCGGGGCCCGACGCCCGTAAATGCGGGGTCTTTAGGGCATTCATCGATGAAAGGCTGTGCTGGCTGCGGACAATCTGTTGCGCAACTGTGTGCCGGGCAACAGTTGCCGCGACGGGCATCGGCAGGCCAGGTGTTCGCCAGGCAACAGCGGACCAACAGCTTGCCCGTCAGGCGACAGTGCAGTGGTTCGATGATTCATGTAATCCATTGATTATTAAGGTGATATTCAACTGGCACGGTTGCTGCTCTACACCTCATGCAGACGCTGAGGTGGCGTCTCCAGGCATGGGGTAAACGATGAGCAAGCAATTCAAAGTGGTGGCGGTGTCAGGCAGCGTGCAGTACCCGTCACGCACCCTGGCACTGCTCCAGGCGTTGGTGGACCGGCTCGGGCAGCAATTGCCGATCGAGGTGCGCTTGATCGAACTGGCCAAGGTCGGTCCACAGTTCGCCGGGGTGTTGCGTCGCGAGGCGTTGCCGGCTGCCGTGCAGGAGGATCTGCATGCCATTGAATCGGCCGATCTGCTGATCGCCGCCAGTCCGGTGTACCGAGCGTCGTACACCGGCCTGTTCAAGCACCTGTTCGATTTCGTTCATCACGAAGCCCTCAAGAATGTACCGGTGCTGTTGGCCGCGACAGGGGGCTCGGATCGCCATGCCTTGATCATCGATCACCAGTTGCGGCCCCTGTTCGGTTTCTTCCAGGCCTTGAGCCTGCCGGTGGGGGTCTATGCCAGCGAAACCGATTTCAGCCAGTACCGAATCTCCAATGCGCAGGTGCTGGAGCGCATCGAGCGCGCCGTCGAGTCGGCGTTGTTGAGCCTGGACCCGAATGCCCAGCGCAACGCCAATGCCGCCTGATCCATTTTTCCTTTCAAAACGAGCCGTGGAGTACATGCAATGAGCCAGGACACGATCAAATTTGCCTACTGGGTGCCCAACGTCAGTGGCGGGCTGGTGGTCAGCAAAATCGAACAACGCACCGACTGGGGCATCGACTACAACCGCAAGCTGGCCCAGATCGCTGAGGCGGCCGGCTTCGACTACGCCCTGTCCCAAGTGCGTTTTACCGCCGGTTACGGCGCCGAATACCAGCATGAGTCCGTGGCGTTCAGTCATGCCTTGTTGGCCGCCACCACGCGCCTGAAAGTCATCGCCGCGGTGTTGCCGGGGCCGTGGACGCCGTCGGTGTTGGCCAAGCAGATCGCGACCATCGATCACCTGACCGGCGGCCGTGTGGCGGTCAACATCGTGTCGGGCTGGTTCAAGGGCGAATTCACGGCCATTGGCGAGCCGTGGCTGGAGCACGATGAGCGTTATCGCCGTTCCGAAGAATTCATCACTGCGCTCAAGGGCATCTGGACCACCGACAACTTCACCTTGCGCGGTGACTTCTACCGCTTCCACGACTACACCCTCAAGCCAAAACCACTGCAACAGCACCCGGAAATCTTCCAGGGTGGCAGCTCACGTGCGGCTCGGGACATGGCTGCTCGGGTATCGGACTGGTACTTCACCAATGGCAATACCGTGGAGGGCGTCAAGGCGCAGATCGATGACCTCCAGGCGAAAGCCGCGGCCAACCACCACAAGGTCAAGGTTGGCGTGAACGCCTTTGTCATTGCCCGCGACACCGAAGAAGAGGCCCGTGCGGTCCTCGCCCAGATCATCGACCAGGCCGATCCCGAGGCCGTCAATGCCTTTGGCGATGCGGCGAAGCAGGCCGGCAAGTCCAGCCCGGAAGGCGAGGGCAACTGGGCCAAGTCCAGCTTCGAGGACCTGGTGCAATACAACGATGGCTTCAAGACCAACCTGATCGGCACACCGCAGCAGATCGCCGAACGCATCGTCGCCCTCAAGGCCGTGGGTGTGGATTTGATACTCGCCGGTTTCCTGCACTTCCAGGAAGAAGTCGAGTATTTCGGCCGCAAGGTCCTGCCGCTGGTGCGTGAGCTGGAGCAACGCAAAGTGGCGGCCAAAACGGCGGCGGTCGCTTAAGCGCGGGAGGCAGCATGGGCACGTTCACCGAAACACTCGACGCGGTCCCGGCCAGCTTGCCCCAGTGGTTGCAGCGCCAGGCGCATCGGCACGGCATGGACGTCGCGCTGCGCCATAAGCACCTGGGTGTCTGGCAGGAGCGAACCTGGGCGCATGTGGCGGACGAGGTGCGTCGTTTGGCGAGTGCCCTGCAAACCCGTGGTTTTGCGGCGGGCGCGACCCTGACGATCATCAGCCGACCCAGGCCGCAGGCGCTGCTTGCCGCATTGGCTGCGCAGTGGCTGGGGGGCGTGGCGAGCCTGTTCGACCCGCTGGACGCAGCGGCCGAACAGGTGCAACGGCTCGCCACGCTGCAACCGGGTTTCGTCCTGGTCGAAGGCGTGGAAGAAATGCGGCGTCTGCATGCGGCGCGGGTGGCCGTGGGAGTGTGGGTCTACCTCGACAAGCGTGGCCTGTCGGATTCGGCGCCATTTGCGCAAGCGCTGGATTACGCCACGCTGGTTGCCGAGCGGCCAATCGATGGCCTGGCGCCGCAAGGGCGAGTGCTGCAAACGGCCTTTGTCTTTTATCGCGGGGCCGGTCAGGCGATTGAGGAGCAACGCGTCAGCCACGCCGAGCTGTTGCAGGAGGGCCAGCGGTTGGTGACGCGTGAAGGCCTGGGACGGCACGAAGAGGCATTGGCCGCACGGGCGTTCGCTTCGGGCGGGCAAGCTCGCTACCTGCTGGCGCCTTGGTTGATGGCCGGTTTTCGGCTGAACTTCCCTGAGAACCTGGCGACCCGTGATCGTGACCGGCGCGAGCTGGGCCCGACGCTGGTGGCCGGGACGCGGGAAACCTACGAGCGTTTGCACTGCTATGCGCTGGAGCGTTTGCCGGAGCCGGGCAGTTGGCCGCGCCGGCTGGTGGATTGGGCGTTGGCAACGCAAGCGGGGCCGCTGCAACGGCACCTGGGGGACTGGCTGGTTCGCCGGCCTTTGCGCGACGTGCTGGGCTTTTCCCGGACTCGTGCGCCGTTGCTGGTGGGCGATGCTTTGCCGCCCGAAACCCAGGCCTTTTTCCAGGTATTGGGTATCAGGGTTCGCCAGTGGGAGGACGCGGCCCACTGGGAAGCACCGTCGAACCTGGTGCAGCACACCACCGATGACTGGAGCGGACTCCAGTCGCAACTGGCCTGAGAGGAGACGCCCCCATGACCGAGACGGCCGTCACGCATTTGCTGGAGCTGGAGCATATTTCGCTGTCATTCAAAGGCGTCAAAGCGGTCACGGACATCAGCTTTCGCGTCGCCACCGGTGAGATCTGCGCCTTGATCGGCCCCAACGGCGCCGGCAAGAGTTCGCTGCTCAATGTCATCAGTGGCGTGTACCAGGCCCAGGATGGGCACATCCGTTTTGATCGACAGGAGCGGCGCCGGATGCGCCCCCACGACATGGCGGTCCGTGGCATTGCCCGGACATTCCAGAACATCGCGCTGTTCAAGGGCATGAGCGTGCTCGACAACGTGCTTACCGGACGCAACCTCAAGCGCCGCAGCACCTGGATCGAGCAGGCGCTGCGCATCGGTCGCGCCCGGGCCGAGGATGACAGCCAGCGCGAAGCGGCCGAACGGGTCATTGCGTTCCTGCATTTGCAGCCTTGGCGCGACGTCCTGGTGGGCACGCTGCCCTATGGTTTGCAGAAACGGGTGGAGCTGGCCCGCGCGCTGGCGGCGGAGCCCCGGCTGTTGCTGCTGGACGAGCCCATGGCCGGGATGAACGCCGACGAGAAGCAGCAGATGAGTCGCTTCATCGTCGACATCAACCGTGAGCTGGGCACGACGGTGGTGTTGATCGAGCACGATATCGGCGTGGTCATGGACATCAGCGACCACGTGGTGGTGCTCGATTACGGTCGCAAGATCGGCGACGGCTCGCCTGAAGACGTACGGCAGAACCCTGAGGTCATTTCGGCCTACCTGGGCACTCGCCACTGACACCGGATATTCGACGCCTTCCCGTCAGGGAGGGCAGGCAAGTTGCGCCCGCCGAATAGGAGCGACGATGGAATTTTTCTTTGAAGTATTGATTGGCGGATTGTTGGCGGGGGTGATGTACGCCTTGGTGGCCATCGGTTTCGTGCTGATCTACAAGGCCTCCGGGGTGTTCAATTTCGCCCAGGGCGCGATGGTGCTGTTCTCGGCGCTGACCTTCGTCAGCCTGCTGGAGCGCGGTGTGCCGTTCTGGCTGGCGTTCGTCATCAGCCTGGCGGCCATGGTGCTGATCGCCGTGGCGGTGGAGCGGGTGGTGCTGCGGCCCTTGGTCAACCGTTCGCCAATCACGCTGTTCATGGCCACCCTCGGGCTGTCCTACGTCATTGAAGGCTTCGCCCAGGCACTGTGGGGCGCCCAGGTGCATGGCCTGGAACTGGGTATCAGTGATGAACCGCTGGAACTGGGCGGGATGTTGTTGTCGCAGTTCGACATTTTTGCCGCATTGACTGCGGCGTTCCTGGTGCTGCTGTTGTCCTGGTTGTTCAACAAGACCCGGCTCGGATTGTCGTTGCGGGCGGTGGCCGATGACCCACTGGCGGCGCTGGCCGTGGGCATTCGTTTGCAGCGGGTCTGGGTGGTGGTGTGGGCGGTGGCGGGGTTTGTCGGGTTGGTCGCCGGCCTGCTCTGGGGCGCTCGCCTCGGGGTGCAGTTCTCGCTCTCGCTGGTGGTGCTCAAGGCCTTGCCGGTGTTGATCATCGGCGGCTTCACCTCCATCAGCGGGGCGATTGTCGGCGGCCTGATTATCGGTGCTTCGGAGAAGCTGGCGGAGGTTTACCTCGGGCCCTTCATCGGTAGTGGCATCGAGAACTGGTTTCCCTACGTGCTGGCGCTGCTGTTTCTGCTGGTGCGTCCGGCGGGGTTGTTTGGCGAACGGGCCATCGAACGGGTTTAGGGGAGCGCATCATGTTTTATCGAGAAGCAGGCCAGTTCAACACCCGTTATGCCCAGGACCGCCGGGTCTTCGCCCTGCGCCAAGACCGTCACGGACTGGCCGCGTTGCTGCTGTTTGCCTTCGTCGGGGTGCCCTGGTTGGGTAACGACTACTGGTTCAGTGCGATTCTGATTCCGTTTTTGGTGCTGTCCCTGGCCGGGTTGGGGCTCAATTTGCTCACCGGTTATGCCGGGCAGCTGTCCCTCGGTTCAGCGGCGTTCATGGCGGTGGGAGCCTTCGCCACCTACAACCTTGAAATACGGGTTACCGGCTTGCCGTTGTTGTTCAGCATCGCCCTGGGCGGGTTGGCGGCGGCGCTGGTGGCGGTGCTGTTCGGCCTGCCGAGCCTGCGCATCAAAGGTTTCTATCTGCTGGTCTCGACCCTTGCGGCACAGTTCTTCGTGACCTGGGCGCTGACCCGGTTCAGTTGGTTTTCCAACAACAGCGCCTCGGGCGTGATCAGCGCGCCGCGCCTGGATGTGTTCGGGGTGAATCTCGACGCGCCGGCCGGCCGCTATCTGCTGACCCTGAGCGTGGTAGTGGCGCTGTTCTGGCTGGGCAAGAACCTGGTGCGCAGCGAGTTGGGGCGCAACTGGATGGCGGTGCGCGACATGGACACCGCCGCCGCGGTCATCGGCATTGCGTTGGCGAAAACCAAGCTGCTGGCGTTCGCCATCAGCGGCTTTTTCCTCGGGGTGGCCGGCGCGCTCTGGGCCTTCGCTTACCTGGGGACGGTGGAACCCCATGGTTTCGACCTGAATCGGTCGTTCCAGATCCTGTTCATCATCATTATCGGCGGCCTCGGCAGCCTGCTGGGCAACTTCCTCGGCGCGGCTTTCATCGTGCTGTTTCCGGTGTTGCTTTCGAACCTGGTGTCGCTGCTGCCCGGCGGGCTGGTGGACGCCGGCCAGGTGGAGAACCTGCAGAAGATGATATTCGGCGCCCTGATCATCCTGTTCCTGATCAAGGAGCCAGAGGGCCTTGCGCGCCTCTGGCAGAGATTTCGCCAACGCGCACGGCTGTGGCCGTTGCGCTACTGAGCGATGCGCACAGCGCGGGTTTGCAGTTCCATTTTGTTGGCTTATCCATGGCTTCATAACAAGGAAAATCCGATGTTCAAACGATCATTCGCCAGCAGCCTGGCACTGGCCCTGAGCCTCACCGCCGCGGCCTTCACCGTCCAGGCGGACAACGAACAATACTTCCCGCTGCAAAGCTATCGCGTCGGCCCTTATGCGGCCGGCGGCACTGGTTTCTTCGGCGGCTTCATCGACTACCTCAAGTACGTCAACGCCAACGGCGGGGTGAACGGCGTCAAGCTGACCTGGAGCGAGTGCGAAACCGAATACGTGGTCGAGAAAGGTGTCGAGTGCTACGAACGCCTGAAGAAAGGCTTGAACGGCGCGCCGGCGGCGGCCACCAACCCGCTGTCGGTGGGCATCGCCTACGCCACCCTGGAGCGTTCGACGGCCGACAAACTGCCGCTGATCACCATCAACCATGGGCGTACGGATTCCACCGATGGCAGCGTATTCCCCTACGTTTTCCCGTTGCAGTTGAACCCGTATTCCGAGGTCTCGGCGATCATCAACTACATCGGTCAGCGCGCCGGCGGGTTGGACAAGCTCAAGGGCTTGAAGATCGTCACCCTGTATCACGGCTCGCCCTACGGCAAGGAAACCAACGAGGTCCTGCAAACCCTGGCCGACAAGTATGGCTTTGCGCTGACCTTGCTGGAGGTGCCGCACCCGGGCAACGAGCAACAATCGCAATGGCTGAATATCCGTCGGGAAAAACCCGATTGGGTGATCCTGCGCGGTTGGGGCGTGATGAACCCGGTGGCGCTGAAAACCGCGCAGAAAGTCGGTTTCCCGGCCGACCACATCATCGGCAATATCTGGAGCAACTCCGAAGATGATGCCGCGCCGGCCGGTGCCGCGGCCAAGGGTTTCATCGCAATCACCACGCACCCTTCGGGCACTGACTTTCCGGTGCTGCAGGGCATCAAGCAGCAAGTGGTCGACGCCGGTAAGGGCGACCTGGCCGATCCCAAGCGGTTCGGCACCGTGTATTACAACCTCGGCGTGGTCAACGGCATCCTCAACGTAGAAGCGCTGCGCATTGCTCAGCAGAAATTCGGCAAGCAACCCCTGACCGGCGAGCAGGTGCGCTGGGGCTTCGAAAACCTCAAGCTCGACGACGCGCGACTCAAGGAACTCGGGGCGTTGGGCCTGGTGCAGCCGTTGCAGTTGTCGTGCTCGGACCATGAAGGCGGCGGCGCGGTGCGCTTCCAGCAATGGGACGGGACCCAGTGGAAGCTGATCAGTGACTGGGTGCAGGCCGACCGCGCCCTGTTGCGGCCGATCATCGAAGCGTCTTCGCACCAATACGCCCGGGAAAAAGGCATTACCCCGCGTGATTGCAGCAAGGAATCCTGAGGCATCGCGGCGACCGGGCGCACGCGTCCGGTCGCTATCTGAAAAGGCGAAACAGTATGGCGACGAACGTGCCGATCCTGCAGATCGACGACATTGAAGTCCTCTACGAACAGACCATCCTGGCCGTGCGCAGCGTGTCGCTGAAGGTGGCGAAAGGGCAGGTCGTGGTGCTGCTGGGCGCCAACGGCGCGGGCAAAAGCACCACACTGAAGGCGGCTTCCAACCTGGTGCGCGCCGAACGGGGCGACGTGGTGCGGGGGCGGATTGTCTACCAGGGGCGCGAGGTGACCCACAGCGCGCCTCACACCTTGGCGGCGAACGGCCTGGTGCAAGTGCTGGAAGGTCGGCATTGCTTTGCCCAGTTGACCGTGGAGGAAAATCTTCTGGCCGGCGCCTTGACGCGACAAGTGCCGCGGCGCCAGTTGCTGGCCGACCTGGAGTTGGTCTATGGCCATTTCCCGCGCCTGAAATTGCGGCGCAAAAGCCTGGCCGGCTACACCTCGGGCGGTGAGCAACAGATGATCGCGATAGGCCGCGCGCTGATGGCCAGGCCGCAACTGGTGTTGCTGGACGAACCGTCGATGGGCCTGGCGCCGCAGATTGTCGAGGAAATCTTCGAGATCATCCGCCAACTCAATCAGAACGATGGCGTCAGTTTCCTGATCGCCGAACAGAACATCAACATCGCCCTGCGCTACGCCCATTATGGCTATGTGTTGGAAAGCGGTCGTGTGGTCAGTGAAGGCAGCGCCGAACAACTGGCGGCCCGTGGTGATCTCCAGGATTTCTACTTGGGTGCGCGGACGCGGGACCAGCAAGCGGCTGGGATGGAAGCACAGCGCTCCCCATAAAAGAGCCCTCGCCGAATCGCTTTTGTGGCGAGGGAGCTTGCTCCCGCTGGGCTGCGCAGCAGCCCCAAAGCCAGTCACCACGTTGTATCAGGTGGAGGTCATCAGCTTGATTGGGGGCGCTTCGCACCCCAGCGGGAGCAAGCTACCTCGCCACGGGGGACTCAGGTCGACAGGTTGACCACCTGGCCATCCCGCGTGTCCAGTGCCGGGCGGCGTCGATTGACCACCAGCTCGCCAATCCTGATCAGCAATGTGCGGGTGACGTTGCGACTCAGGCCCAGCAGGCTGGCGGTATGGACCTGATTGCAATTGGCGTATCGGTAGGCGGTGCGCAGCAACTCGGCCTCGACCTTTTCATACACATCGCCATGCTCCTGCTCGAGCAGTTTCTCAAAGGCTTTGTGCAAGAGTGCTTCTGCGCTTTGAGGGGCCGCCTCCGGTGGGTTGTCCTGGCGTTCGATACGGAGGTTCGACAGGTGCAGGTCCTGCGCGCCAATCACTTTGTTGCGGCAAATCAGCAGCGTGTGATGAATGACGTTTTCCAGCTCGCGGATATTCCCCGGCCAGGAGTAATCGAGCAACTTGCGTTGCGCCTGGGCGTCCAGCGTCACCTCGCCGTGACCGAGCCTGTGGCTGTACTGCGCAATGAAGTGGTGTATCAACGGCAGGATGTCGCCGGGACGTTCGCGCAGCGGCTTGAGCGCCAGGCTGACCACGTTCAGGCGGTAATAGAGGTCTTCGCGAAAGTGCCCGGCATTGATGGCTTTTTCCAGCTGTACGTTGGTGGCCGCCAACACACGCACGTCGATCTTGATGCTCTTGCGCGACCCCAGCCGGACCACTTCGCGTTCCTGCAACACCCGGAGCAACTTGACCTGGATCGGCAACGGCAAATCACCGATTTCATCGAGAAACAGGGTGCCGCCGTCCGCTTCCTCGAACCAACCGGCCTTGGCCGTCAACGCGCCGGTAAAGGCGCCTTTTTCATGGCCGAACAGCTCGGCTTCCACCAGAGTCTCGGAAAACGCTCCGCAGTTGACCGCAACGAATGGCTTGTGGCGACGGGCGCTGAGGTTGTGGACATGGCGCGCCACCAGCTCCTTTCCGGTGCCGGTCTGGCCGATGATCAACACGCTGGCCTCACTGGGCGCCACTTGTTGCAGATGAGCCAGCAAGGCGCGGGAAGTGGGGTCTTCGAAGACCTGGGCAGTGGCACGAATCGAGGTGGCCAGGCTGGGGGAGGGAGGTAGTGTTAGAAGCTGCATGACGGTGGCCCGTTAATGAGATTGCCGTGACTGAAGGTGGGGAGTGCCAACGCTCCTTGATGGCAGCACCGCGGGAAGCCATTGGGCTTAAGACTTAATCTAAATGATCTAAAAAAATGATAATAAATAACTTTAAGTTATTTGCTTAGGACTGAGCCTGCACATCGAATCGGTAACGAGGGGATTCACTGTCGGGTTCTGTAGGAGCTGGCGAAGCCTGCGATCTTTTGATCTTCGCTTGCGATTCAAGTGTCTGGGGAAAGATCGCAGCCTCGTTTCACTCGTCAGCTCCTACAGAACCCAGCTCGTCACAAAAGCCCTGAGGTATTTATCCGTCAGTACGGATATGTGGGGTAACGGACATCCCCACGCGCAGTTTCGCCGCCGCGGGCTGGTCGGGGTCGATGCGAATGCGCACGGGCAAGCGCTGGACGATCTTGGTGAAGTTACCGGTAGCGTTGTGCGGCGCAATGGCCGAGTAGCTGACGCCGCTGGCTGGCCCCAGGCTTTGCACGGTGCCGGCCAGCGACTCGCCCGGCAACGCATCGACCGTGATGTCCACGACCTGGCCCATCGCGACGCGTGCCAGTTGCGTCTCCCGGAAGTTGGCGGTGATGTAGACGGCGTCGAGCGGCACAATCGCGAGCAAGGGTTCCCCGGTATTCACGAACGCGCCGATGCGCACGGACTTCTGCCCGATCGTGCCGGCTATCGGCGCCGTGATGCGGGTATAGGACAGCTTCAGTTCCTCGATGGCCTGCGTGGCCTGGGCGTGGGTGAGGGTGGCCCCGGCTTTTTCCAGATCGGCCTTGAGGACATCCACTTGCTGCCGGGCCGCCTGTAGACCCGCCTCGCTCCTGTTGCGGCGCGCGAGCTGAATGCTCAATTGCGCCTCGGCCTGTTGTTGCGCTTGCACGGTGCCCGAGCCGTCGTTGGCCAGATTGCGATACCGCGCCTGGTTGGCACTGGCCAGCTTGAGTGCCGCTTCATCCGCAGCCACCGCCGCTTGTGCCTGGGCAATGGCGGTCTGCTGTCGGCTCAGGTGCGCTTGCAGGCTGGCGATGCTGGCCCGGGCACTGGCGACCTCGGCTTTGGCTGCGGTCACCGCGGCGACGAAGTCACGGTCGTCAAGTGTCGCCAACAGGTCGCCTTTCTCGACCCGCTGATTGTCTTCGATCAACACCGTCTCTACCGTACCGGATACTTTCGGCGCGACCGCGGTGAAGTCGGCGTGGACATAAGCATCGTCCGTTGACTGGGTCGAGGCATTGGATTCGGGGCGATTGAGGTAGAGCACCCCAGCGACTGCCACGGCGAGCAGTACGACACTGACGATTTGGGCTTTTTTCGGTAAGGCCATGATGAATTACCCCTGTGAGGAGGAAGATGAGGCGGCCTGCGTGACAGGTGCCGGGATGTAGGCCAGCCGAAGCACGAGGGGAATCAACAGCAGTGCCAGTAGGGCCAGCGCGTGATAGGCATCGGCGATCGACAACACCATCGACTGCTGGCCGACGATTCCCAGCAGGTGTGAGGGCTGCGGCGCAGAGGCCAGGGCATTGCTTGCCAGGGCCGCCTGGTCCAGCAACATTTCCCCATGGAAGCGGCTGCGCACCACCACGAACTGTCCGACCAGCGCCGCGCCGAACAACGACCCGAAGGCGCGCAGGGTGTTGATGGTGCCGGACACATAAGGGCCTTCGGCAGGCTGTACCACGCTGGTGATCAGAAACAGCATCGACACCACTGTCATTGGTTGCCCCAGGGCTTGCAGCGTTTGCGCCACGACGAACTGGTCGCGGTTCCACTCGCTGGTCAACTGCGCGCCGCAAAGGCAGGCCAGGGCGATCAGGCACAGCCCCAAGGCGAATACGAAGCGCGCATCGACCCATTTCTGGTAGAGCAGCAGCGCCACCAAGGCTCCGAGGATTAATTGCGGCAGCGCGACGATCAGCCCGATCGAGGCCATCTGCAACGGGCGATAGTCTTGCAGCGGCCCCAGGTAAATCGCCGGCAGCAGCGAGCTGGACATCAGCACCACCAGCAGCGATACGAACAGAATGCAGCCCAGTCCCAGGTTGCGGCGCCCCAGGATCTGCAACTTGATGAACGGCGAGGGATGAAACCACTCGGTCAACAAGTAGACCGCCAGCAAGGCTAGGCCAGCGACCATTGACGAGGTGATCAACGGCGAGTGAAACCAATCCAGCCGTATGCCTTGATCCAGGGCGACGGTCATCAGGCCAAGCGCCGGGACACCACAGGCCATGCCGGCCCAATTGGCCTGGCGAAAGCGTGGGCGCTGAACCGGTTCCCTTGGCAGCCCCCAGGCGATCAGGCCGGCAGCGATCAGGGCCAGGGGGATGATCTGCCAGTACACCCAGCGCCAGTCCTGCAGTTCATCTGTCCACTGTCCCGCCAGCCAGATGGCCAGGTTGGGCGCGAAGGTCGCGGTCATCGCGTACATCGCCAGACCGTACAACCGAATGGGCGGCGGCAGGAATTTCAGGGCCGCCATCATCAGCAGCGGGATCGTCGTGCCGCTGGCGACGCCTTGTATAAAGCGCAGGCTCAGCAGCAGGTCGAGGTCGTGGATGAACGGCAGGAGCAGCGCCAGCGAGGTACAGGTGGCGAGCATCCACAGCTCGAGGCGCCGGACCGAGAGCGTCAGGGCAAACCACGCCGAAAAGGGCATGGCGATCAGCTCCCCGGCGCTATACGCCGTGGTGAGCCAGGATGCATCGTCCAAGCCAAAGCCCAACGCGCCTCTCACGTCCGCCAGCGCCAACGCACCGACACGGGTGTTCAGCCCAGCCATCATGGCCGCGAGGAAGATGCCGACCAGGCCAACCAGCGGGCGTTTCGAAGACTGGGTCAAGGGGGCTTCTCGGGGCGCGATCTGCGCGGGCGACAAAGCGAGGCTGTTCATGGATGCAGCTCCGGGTCCCAGCCGCCACCCAGGGACTTATAGAGATTGACCACCGTCAACGTGGCGTTGGTGGCGCTGCTATTGAGGTTGGTCTGGCTGGCGAGCAGGTTCAGTTGCGCCGTGAGGACGCTCAGGTAGTCGGCTGCACCCTGTTGGTAGCCGCGTTCGGCTGCGTGTAGTGCTTGCTTGTTCTGCTCATACGAAACCCGCAACTCGTCGTGTTGACGCTGTTGCGCGGCCCAGGCGTCCAGGGCGTCGTCCACTTCGTGCCAGGCGCGCAATACGGTTTGCCGATAGGCAAGGGCGGCGGTTTTTTGCCGTGATTCGTTCAGGGCCAGGCGTTGCATCAAGCGACCGCCCTGGAAAATCGGCAGATAAACTGTTGGCCCGACGGAAAAGAAGCGAGAGTCCCAACTACTCAGGTCACCGCTATCGAACGCTTCCACGCCGATTCGCCCTTTCAAGCCGAGGCGTGGGTAGAAATCCGCCTTGGCCACGCCGATGGCCGCGGTGGCGGCGTGGAGCTGCGCTTCGGCGCGCAGGATGTCGGGGCGCCTGTGGGCCAGTTCCGACGGTATCCCGACCGGAACCCGGGTGGGCAGCGAGGGCAGGGGCATGGCTTGGCGCAGTTGTGCATCGAGTGCGCGGGGTGGTTCACCCATCAACAGCGCAAGGGCATTCATCTGGGCGTTGCGACGCTGGGCCAGGTCGGGAAGCAGGGCCTTGATCGTCGCCAGCTGTGCGCGAGCGGATGCGGTTTCGAAGCGTGTCGCCACGCCATTGCGCTCGCGGCTTTCGGCCAGGCCCAGGGTACGCTCGGCGATCGCCCGGTTCTGTTGGGCGATGTCCAGTTGCGCCTGGGTGCCACGCAGTTGCAGGTAGGTCCGTGCCACTTCGGCGGACAGGGCAATCCGAGCGGCTTCGCGATCATAGACTGTCGCCTCCAGGGTCGCCGCCGCACTTTCGCGCGCGCGACGGGCCCGGCCCCACAGATCGATTTCCCAACTGGCATCGAAGCCCTGCTGCCAAAAATTGCTGGGGGCCGTGGGAGCGCCCAGTGCGGCGAACTTGCCATGTTCGCTGAGCGCCTCCCGGGCGTAGCTGGCGTTGGCACCGACGCTGGGCAGCAGTTGCGAAGCGGTAATCCCCAGGTGCGCCCGGCTTTGATCGATGCGATCGGCGGCCATCTGCAAATCAAGGTTGCGGGCTTGTGCCCGTGATTGCAGTTGGGTGAGCAGCGGGTCGTTGAACAGTTGCCACCATTGGCTGGGGACGGCGGCAGGGAGCAGGGCAGTGTCGCTCCCGTGCTCGGGTCGGGGCGTCAGTTGTGCGGCGTCAAGTTCGCTCTCGGGCTTCATGAAGTCGGGGCCCACCGCACAGCCGGTGAGGAGGAGTGGGGTGAGCACGATCATGGGTTTCAAGCAGCGTTGAAGTAACTCGAAAAAAACCGACATGGGCAGTTCCCCGCAAGGTTGCAGCGCAGCTGCGCGAGCGTGCGCCTGGGCTCAATCGATCCTGGATAGCGAGTCGTCCGCTGTGGGGTCATGGTATTGAGCGATTGCGGCGAGGGCACTTCTACATCGGTTCAGCCAAGCCATACCTCAGTGGTGGGGATGTATACGAAGGTATGTGTTGGACCGGGGGGCAGGGTGTTCAGCCATCGTGGTTAATGGAGCACCGAGATCAATGTCCTGCGCGAGGCGGCCTGACAGCCGGCCTGGTTTTTGCGAACGCATTTAGCCTTTGGGAGCGAACCTGCTCGCGATGAGGCCAGCAAGCCCAACATCCATGTAACTGAGCCACCGCCATCGCGAGCAAGCTCGCTCCCACACTGGATCTCCAGTAGACACAAAACTCATGAGCACCACAAAACCTGTGGGGGCGAGCTTGCTCGCGATGAGGTCAGCAAGCCCGATATCGATGTGACTGAGCCACCGCCATCGCGAGCAAGCCCAACATCCATGTGACTGAACCACCGCTTTCACGAGCAGGCTCGCTCCCACAGGAGAAACGCGGTCTCACCAAGAACCAGGTCGGCTCTCAGGCCGCCTTGTGGCCCCCGGAGCAATGCCTTCGTTCGGGCATGCCGAGCCTAAGCGAGGCAGAAGCGCTTTGGTTACTTTCGTGCTTTCAGTGTGTCGGACGCAGCGCCACCTCGATGCAGTCCAGCAGCTTGTCGGCATCACAGGGTTTAGGCAGGCAGGCGACCAACCTCGGTATGTGTGCACCAAGGTCCGGGTAAGCGGTAATGAAAATGGTGGGGATCCGCAACCCCATGGCACCGAGCCGTTCATGCAGCTCAACACCACTCATGCCCGGCATCTGGATGTCGGAAATCAGGCAGTGCGTGCCTGCCGGGGCATTGGCGTCAAGGAACTCGATGGCACTGCAATAGGTTCGAACCTTGTAACCACTGGAACGCAACAGGCTATCCAGGGCTGTCCGAACGGATTCGTCATCGTCAACAACGGCGATAGTTGTCGTGTTGCGCATCTGCGTGGCTTGCGTCATAGGGGTCGCTCGTAACAGCGCCTGTCGTGACTACACGATACGCGGTCCCATAAGGCGCAGAAGTATACCTACGTATAACGCGCTAAAACCAAAGGGTTGGCGCCGGGTGCCGGGTATGTCGCCCGGCCACGAAAAAATTGTGAAGGGCTTTCGTGAAGCGCTAATCTAGAGGGCGCAACACGCCCCGTCCTGGATCCCGGCACACGCTTCACCTTCAGGCATCCAGCGCAGCCACGGAAGTCGCCTCCAGGCGACGACATCGGCAAGTGCGACATGACACTGGACGACAGCCGACGGCAAAGTGCGGCAGAACAGACAATAGTGTTCCTGTGCCGATGGAATAACAGCATGCAAATATTATGGGACGATGGTGAGCGTATCTTCTGTCGAGAATTGCGCTCGGGTACAGACGGCGACAACACGGTCCTGGTGGCCCGGCCCGCCACCGAACAACCTCGCCCCGGCTGCCTTGAGCGGCTCACCCATGAGTTCGGCCTGAAGGATGAACTCGATCGCGCCTGGTCGGTGCAACCGCTCGACATGGTGCGCGAAGGGCCCCAGGTGCAACTGGTGCTCGAGGATCCCGGTGGCGTGCCGCTCGTGCAACTGCTGATCGCACCGATGGAAACGGCGACGTTCCTGCGTCTTGCGGTGAGCATTGCCGTAGCGCTGGGCAAGCTCCACCAGCGCGGCATCGTCCATAAAGATATCAAGCCCAGTCACATCCTGGTGAACTGCGCCGATGGCCAGGCCCGACTTACCGGGTTCGGCTTGGCCTCGCGACTGCTGCGGGAACGACAGGCCCCCGAAACCCTGGCTGGCACGCTCGCCTATATGGCCCCCGAGCAGACCGGCAGGATGAATCGCTCGATCGATTCGCGCAGTGACCTCTATTCCCTCGGTATCACGCTGTACCAGATGTTGACTGGCTCGCTGCCGTTCACCGCGTCCGACCCGATAGAGTGGGTTCACTGCCATATCGCAAAAAAGCCCTTGGCGCCCAGCGTGCAGGTCGAAACCATCCCCGAGATGCTGTCCCGGATTGTCATGAAGCTGCTCGCCAAGACCGCCGAGGAGCGCTACCAGACGGCCGCGAGCGTCGAACATGATCTGCGCCGTTGCCTGGCGGAGTGGACGCAATCGCGGCACATCGAGGCCTTTGCGCTGGGTGAACAGGGCGCATCCGATCGGCTGTTGATCCCCGAGAAGCTCTACGGCCGTGAGCGTGAAGTCCAGACGCTGGTCACGGCGTTCGGTCGGGTGGTCGAAACCAGCGCGCCGGAACTGGTGCTGGTGACCGGCTACTCCGGTATCGGCAAGTCCTCGGTTGTCAATGAATTGCACAAGGTCCTGGTGCCGCCGCGGGGACTCTTCGCCAGTGGCAAGTTCGATCAATACCGGCGCGACATTCCTTATTCGACCCTGGTGCAGGCCTTCCAGAGCCTGGTGCGCACATTGCTGGGCAAGAGCGACACGGAGCTGGCGAGTTGGCGCGATACGTTGTTGGAGGCGCTGGACGTCAACGCGCGGCTCATGACCGATCTCATCCCCGAACTCAAACTCATCATCGGCGAGCCGCCGGCGGTCCTGACCCTTGACCCTCAACAGGAACAACGCCGATTCCTGTTGGTGTTCAGGCGTTTCATCGGGGTGTTCGCCCGCGCGGACCATCCGCTCGCCCTGTTTCTCGATGACCTGCAGTGGCTGGACGCGGCAACGCTGGACCTGCTGGAGGATCTGCTGATCAGCGCCGATGTGCGGCACCTGATGCTGGTGGGCGCCTACCGCAGCAACGAGGTGGATGCCTCGCACCCGCTGACGGGCAAGCTCAAGGCCATTCGGAATGCGGGGGGCAAGGTCAGTGAGATCACTCTGGCGCCCCTCGCCAAGGAGCATATCGAGCAGTTGATCGCCGAAGCCCTGCATGACGCGCTTCATCGCATCGAGCCGCTGGCGCAACTGGTGCTGGACAAGACTGCGGGCAATCCGTTCTTCGTGATCCAGTTCCTGCAGGCGCTTGCTGACGAGCGATTACTGACCTTCGACCACGAAGTCCGGCAGTGGTGGTGGGATCCGCAGCGCATTCACGCCAAGGGCTACACCGACAATGTCGTGGACCTGATGGTCGGCAAACTGGTCCGTTTGCCGGCCGACACGCAGCAGGCGCTGCAGCAACTGGCCTGCCTGGGAAACTTGGCCGGGCTCAAGGCGCTTGCCACCGTTTTGGACATCCCCGCGGCGCAAGTCCGGGCGGTGCTGTGGGAGGCGGTTCGCCAGGAACTGGTCGAGCGGCTCGACGATGCCTATGGATTCGTTCACGACCGTATTCATGAGGCCGCCTACTCGCTGATTCCCCAGGCCGCGCGTGCCGAGACGCACCTGCGCATCGGACGGCTGCTCACGGCGCAAACGGGCGCGCAAGCGCTTGAAGAGACGATTTTTGAAATCGTCGGCCAGCTCAATCGCGGCGCGGCATTGCTCACCGACCGGGTTGAGCGGGAGCAGTTGGCTGAATTCAACCTGATGGCCGGCCAACGGGCCAAGGCCTCGACGGCCTATGCTTCGGCACTCAACTACCTGGCCACTGGTGCGCAGTTGCTGGATGAGGATTGCTGGACATGTCGTCATGAATTGATTTTCGCGTTGGAATTGAACCGGGCCGAATGCGAGTTCCTTACCGGGCAACTCGGTGCCGCAGACGAACGCCTGAAGGCCCTTGCCGATCGCGCCTTGACGGTGATCGAACGGGCCAACGTGGCGTGCCTGCTGATGGACGTCTACCTGCTCCTGGATCGCAGCGATGGTGCGGTGGCTGTCTGTCTCGACTATCTGCGTCATGTGGGGATCGAGTGGTCGGCCCATCCGAGCGACGACGATGTGCGAGACGAGTACGACCGCATCGGCGAACTGCTGGGCGACCGGGCCATCGAGGACCTCATCGATCTGCCGTTGATGAAGGACGCGACGTCCCTGGCGACGCTCAACGCACTGGGCAAGCTCTTTGCGCCGGCGTTGCAGAGTGAAGCGAACCTGGCGGACCTGTTGATCTGCAAGGCGGTCACCCTGAGCCTGGAGCAGGGCAACTGCGATGCGTCCTGCGTGCTGTACGCCAATCTGTTCCGGGTCGCGGGCCGGCGGTTCGGGGACTACCAGCTAGGGTTCCGCTTCGGCCAGCTCGGTTGCGACCTCGTTGAAAAACGCGGCCTGAGGCGATTCGAGGCCAGCACTTATCTGTGCTTTTCCTGTTTTGCCGTGCGTTGGATGAAGCCCGTGGGGCAGTGCCGGGACCTGTTGCGTCGGTCGTTTGCGGCGGCGAACCGGATCGGCGACCTGCCGTACGGAGCGTATGCGGGCAATAACCTCACCGCCGATCTGCTGTTCGCTGGCGAGCCGTTGGCCGATGTACAGGGCGAAGCGGAGCGGGGCCTGGCCTACGCCAGGACGGTGCACTTCGGGCTGGTGACGGACTTTATCGTCGCGCAGTTGGCGCTGATCCGGATGCTTCGCGGCGTGACGCTGACCTTCGGCAGCCTGGACGATGGCCAGTTGAGTGAGCCGATCATCGAAACCCATTTGTCCAGCAACCCGGACCTGGTGCTGGCTGAATGTTTGTACTGGGTCCGCAAACTGCAGGCCCGCTACCTGGCTGACGATCCTGAAGCGGCCCTGGCAGCGGCGGCAAAGGCCCAGGGTCTGCTCTGGGTTTGCCAGTCGTTCTTCGAGGAGGCCGAATACCATTTCTACGGCGCCCTGGCGCGAGCTGCCTGTTGCGACCGTGTGCCGGTGGATGAGCGCGAACCTTACTGGGTAGCGATGGCGGTCGATCACCGTCAACTCCAGACGTGGGCGCAGCAATGTCCGGAGAACTTCGCGAGCCGCACCGCATTGGTCGGTGCTGAAATTGCCCGGGTCGAAGGGCGTGTCATCGACGCCGAGCTGCTGTACGAGCAAGCTATCCAGGCCGCACAGGACAGCGGTTTCGTCCATATCGAGGCGTTGGCCAATGAACTCGCGGCGCGCTTCTATGCCGCCCGTGGCTTCGGCAAAATCGCCCGTCTCTACCTCCAGGATGCCCGCTACGCCTACCAGCGTTGGGGCGCCGACGGCAAGGTGCGACAGCTGGAGAACACCTATCCGTCGCTGAGGACCGAAGCGGCTGTGCCCGGTCCAACGACGACGATGACGACACCGGTCGAGCACCTGGATCTTGCCACCGTGCTCAAGGTCTCCGAGGCGGTGTCCGGTGAAATCGTGCTGGATAAGCTGATCGACATGGTCATGTGCACGGCGATTGAACAGGCCGGCGCCGAACGCGGGTTATTGATTCTGTCGAACGAAGGCGAGCACCGTGTCGCGGCGCAGGTGACCACCGGCAACCACGCAACGCAAATCCACAATGCCCCAGTGAGCGCGGCACTGTTGCCGGAGTCGATTCTCTACCACGTCCTGCGCACTGGAGAGAGCGTTTTTCTTGACGATGCCCAGATCGCGGCGCCGTTTGCCGCAGACCCCTACATCCGCCAGCAGCATGCCCGCTCGATTCTCTGCGTGCCGTTGCTGAACCAGGCCAAGCTTGTCGGCGCGCTCTACCTGGAAAACAATTTGGTCGCCCATGTATTCAACCCAACCCGGATCGCCGTGTTGAACCTGTTGGCATCCCGTGCGGCCATTTCGTTGGAAAATGCCCGTTTGTACCGTGAGGTCGCCGGGCGTGAAGCGAGGATCCGGCGCCTGGTAGACGCCAACATCATTGGGATTCTGTTTTGGAACGCCGATGGCGACATTATCGAAGCCAACGATGCCTTTCTGCGCATGGTCGGCTACGAGCGCGAAGACTTGGCCTTGGGCCGCCTGGGCTGGCGGGACCTGACGGTGCCGGAATTCCGGGAACTGAGCGAACGCTCCTTGGCCCAGGCGCTGCTCACCGGGCACGCCCGGCCCTATGAAAAGGAATATTTTCGCAAGGACGGCAGCCGCCTGCCGGTCATCGTCGGCTTGGCGCTGTTCGAGCCCAACAGCCGGGAAGGGGTCGCTTTCGTGTTGGATCTGACCGAACGCAGGCAGGCAGAAGAAAAAATCCGCGAAAGCGAGCGACGTTATCGCGAGGTGCAAACCGAGCTCGCTCACGCCAACCGTGTCGCGACCATGGGCCAGTTGGTGGCTTCGATCGCCCATGAAGTCAACCAACCGATTGCCGCAACGATCCTCAATGCCGATGCCGCGCTGCGTTGGCTGAACACCCAGCCCCCTGAAATCGAGGAAGTCCGCCAGGTGCTGGGGCGTCTCATCTTCGACGCCAATCGCGCCGCGGACGTGCTGGGCCGGATCCGTGGGCATATCCGCAAGGCGCCACCGCAAAAAGGCCCAGTGGACATCAACGGTGCCATTGGCGAAATGATCGAGTTCACCCGTGGCCAGATCATCAAGCGTGGCGTCTCGATCCAGACGCAATTGGCCGCCGGCTTGCCGCTCATCGAGGGTGATCGGGTCGAGTTGCAACAGGTGTTGCTCAACCTGATCATGAATGCGCTCGAGGCGATGAGCAGCGTCAACGAGGGCGAACGGCAGTTGTGGGTCTGTGCAACGTTGGCGGAGGCCGGTTGGGTACTGGTGAGCGTGAGCGATTCGGGGCCGGGGTTCGCCTCGGAAAATGTCGATCAAGTGT
The DNA here is from genome assembly GCF_057655955.1 of Pseudomonas sp. Soil_N_39. Lineage (NCBI taxonomy): Bacteria > Pseudomonadati > Pseudomonadota > Gammaproteobacteria > Pseudomonadales > Pseudomonadaceae > Pseudomonas > Pseudomonas sp. Soil_N_39. The sequence continues at coordinate 80,024 of NZ_JBDGLI010000014.1, read as the reverse complement.
TCACTTCGTTCTACACCACCAAGCCCACCGGCCTGGGCTTGGGGTTATCGATCTGTCGTTCGATCATCGAGTCCCACGGCGGCCGCTTGAAGGCCAGTGCCAACCAACCCCGTGGCGCTACCGTTCAATTCACGTTGCCCATCGTCCAGGGGCAAATGCATGCCTGAGGTCTGGACAGCGTCCGATTCATACTTAGGTTTAAAGGCCGCATATCAATAGATCACCGGCACCACTCCCACGTACAAATGCAACTGCGCGACCCCGGCGATAGATTGGCCTCAAGGGTTGCGGAGTATGCGCCATGATCGATTTAACTCACCGGGCAATGGATGGACTTTCTGCGCTTCGTTCGATCGCGCTGATTTTCATGACGCTCGTGACGTCGAGCGCTTTCTATCGCCTGGGGACGCCGATGCTTGACGGGCAGATGTGCGCAGCGGCCTGCAACCGCGGCCTGTCTGACATGGCCTTGAAGTGGGTGCATGTCGAACAGGCGGGGGACACGTTGCCGATCGGCGCGCACCTGATCAGTCCACGCGGATTCTACCTGCATCACGGGATCTACCTGGGCGGCGCGAAAGTCGCTCACTACTCCGGGTTCAGCGGTTCGCTGAGATCCGGCCCCATCGAAGTGATCGAGCTTGAACATTTCGCCCATGGCAAACCGGTCTGGATAGCGCAAGAGCCGTATGAATATTCCAACGATGAAGTCGTCAAGCGGGCGCGTTCACGACTCGGGGAAAACCAATACCGGATCCTGTCCAACAACTGCGAGCACTTTTGCAACTGGTGCATCAGCGGAAAACACTACAGCGCCCAAGTCGATGCCTACTTCCAGCGTCCCCGTTATCTTTTCGCTTTTATTTCGATGTTGGAACCGCATCTGATTGCCTAGTTTCTCCCCAGGGCACGGGGCAAGTCACGCAAGGTCGCTGTGCTACACTTTTTTTCGTTTCACTCGTCGGAAGGGGCGTGAATGAACGGTAATTCTTCATCCAATGAGCCGGGTTTCAAAGGTTCCATTGTGTTCGTGGTGGATGACGATGCCTCCATGCGCGATGCGTTGAGTAACCTGCTGCGCTCTGTCGGGATTCGCGTCGAGACATTTGCTTCCACGGCGGAATTTCTTCGGCAACCAAAGACCGAGTGCCCCAGTTGTCTGGTCCTCGATGTGCGACTGCAAGGCGCCAGTGGCCTCGACTTCCAGGCGCAGTTGGCGGAGTCGGATTCGAATATCCCGATTATTTTCATCACCGGCCACGGCGACATCGAGATGTCAGTCAAGGCGATGAAGGCCGGTGCCGTGGATTTCCTGGCGAAACCTTTCCGTGAACAGAACCTGTTGGATGCAGTGTCCGCCGCGCTTCAGGCGGATGTCCGGCGGCGGCAAGTCGAGCAACAGTTTTCCGATTTGCATGCCCGCTACCAGACACTCACCGTGCGTGAAAAAGAGGTCATGGGTTTTGCGGTCACGGGGCTGATGAACAAGCAAATTGCCGGGCAGATGAACCTGAGCGAAATCACCGTGAAGATCCATCGCGCCCACGCCATGAAAAAAATGTGTGCCAAGTCGTTTGCGGACCTGGTCCGGATGGCCGAAGCATTGGGCACGGGGCAGAGTCGATGAGGGTTCACGAATGGAAGGCTGATAAGTGATATCGATAAAAAGTTTTATTGACTAAAAAATTACATCGGATAATTATTCCCCTGCATCTGCTTTCACGCAGAGTCATTTCGCAGGGGCAACCCAATGAATCAGAACACCGTGCCTTCACTGGCCAGTCTTTACGTCGAGACTCACGAATCGCCCTCTGACGCGCGCCTGGCGCCTTCGCTCATGCAAGGCTTTCCCGCCGAACCCCACCACCGTGTCACCTGGCATAACTGGATGAGCCCACCCTTCAACCAATGGGGCTTCCGCAACCTGGCGCGCTTGCGCCCCTCCATCGACGTGCAGGCCGGCACCGGGCCGGTCAGTGCATTCAAACAGGCGCTCCAGCCGCTGGATGCGCTGCACTTCGACAGCGAGTGTGGCTTGAGCATCAGCGTGATCGATCACCTGATCGCCAGCCAGACCGATGCGTTCCTGGTCCTCAAGGGCGACACCGTCCTGTTCGAGCGCTACTTCAACGGCCAGCGCCCCGAGGACCGGCACATCATGTTTTCGGTGACCAAGTCGCTGATCGGCACCCTGGGCGAGCAACTGGTCTGCGAAGGCCTGCTGGACCCGACGTTGACGGCCGCTCATTACGTACCGGAACTGACGGGCAGCGCCTTCGGCGATGCGACCGTGCGCCAGCTGTTCGACATGGCTGTGGCCGTCGATTACAGCGAGGTCTATGAGGACCCGGATTCAGAGAGTTCCCAATACGGCTACGCCTGCGGTTTCCAGCCAGCGCCGGCGCAGTACACGACGTTCGAATCCCTGTACCAATACTTGCCGTCATTGAGAAAGCGCGGCAGTCACGGTGGCTTTTTCCATTACGTGACGGCCACCACCGAGGCGTTGGCTTGGGTCATGGAGCGGGCGTCTGGCAAGGCGTGTCACCAATTGCTGCAGGAGATCTGGAGCCAGTTGGGCTGTGAGCGTGACGGCTACTTCCTGGCCGATCCCTGGGGCCGTAGCGTGGCCGGTGCCGGGTTCAGCGCGACCTTGCGGGACATGGCGCGGTTAGGCCGCTTGCTGGCCAACGATGGCCGCCAGGGCGGGCGACAACTGCTCTCGGCCGAGGCGCTTGCCGGTATCGCCGCCGGGGCCGATCCCGCGATCTATGCCGCCTGCGCCGACTTCTCGAGTTGGACCCCCGGCGCGTCCTACCGCAGCCAGTGGTATGTCTTCAACGACCACAGCCAGGCGCTCATGGCCGGTGGCATCCACGGCCAATACCTGTTCATCGACAAACCGTCCGGCGTGGTGATCGTCAAGCAGTCGTCCCTGGGCGAAGCCGTGAGCCCGTTCGACGGTGACAGCGTGCGCATGCTGCGTGCCATCGCGGCGCAACTGACGCCCTGACTTCATCCGATAAACACAACAATTTCGTTCCGCTCACCTGGCCCGGCCAGGTGTTGGCGCGGGTTTGCGCCGCCATTCACTGCCCTGTAACAACAATAATCAACAGGAGCTTCATATGGTTTCCATGACGCGTTTGTCCCGAACGTTCCTCGTGCTCGGGTTACCCTTGACCGCCCAGGTTGCCTGGGCGGGCTACACCTTCGAGGAGGGCAACCTCAAGGGCGAGGTCAACTTAACGGCCGGTGGCGCAGCCGTGTCCACCCGCAACGTCAACTTTGGCGGCGGCGTGGTGGACATGCGCAGCGGCAAGAATGGCGGCACGAAAATCGACTGGCAGGAGTTCTACGTCAAGCCGGGCATCAAGTTGGAATACGCCGTACAGCCGGATTTCAGCCTGCTGGCCGGCGGCTCCCTGGTGGGAGCGACCACCTTCGGTGATGGCGATGCCGGTGGCTTCACCCGCAGTTCCGACGGCAAGGTGTCGACCGAAGAGTTCTATGGCGGTTTCCGGGCCGGCGAGTGGACGGTCACGGGTGGTCGCCAGAATTACATGATCGGCAACGGTTTCATCGTGATGGATGGCAACCTCGACCAGTTGAACGACGGCGCCTATTGGCTCGCCCCACGCACCGCCTTCAAGGATTCGGCGGTGGTCGCCTGGGACCATGGCGCGTGGAAGGTCCAGGGCTTCAGCCTGGGGACCGACAGCGACCTGGGTGACTTTCGCATGAGCGGCGTGAACCTGGACTACAACCTCGACGACCAGGTGACGCTGGGTGCCACCGCGTTGAAGGTCAAGGCCATGGGGCCCAAGGGCAGCACGTTGCCGCGTCGCCGCGATGGCATGCTGGTGTACAACGTCAGGGCGTTGGGCGCCAAATTCCCGGGCATCCCGGACCTGACCCTCAATGCCGAATATGCCTTGGAGCGAGGCAGCGGCGAAGGCGTGGACTACGACGCCAAGGCCTGGTACGGCCAGGCGGATTACACCTTCAGCACGCTGCCGTTGACCCCGGTGATCGGCTACCGCTACGCGAGTTTTTCCGGCGACGACAACCTCACCGACAACCGTCAGAAAGCCTGGGATCCGTTGAGCAAGGGCTTCGTCGACTGGAGCACCTGGCTGATCGGCGATGTCGTCGGCAACTACCTGATGTTCAACAGCAACGAAAACGTCCAGCAGTTCTCACTCAAGACCCACCTCAACGAAACCCTCACCCTCGGTGCGATCCACTACCAGTTCTGGCTCGACGAAAAAAACTACATGGGCACCGCCGTCAGCGACAAACGGTTTGCCGACGAGAGTGTAGTCTTCCTGGATTGGGCGCCGTCGAAGTCGTTGTCCACCTCGCTGTCGTATAACTGGGTCAAGCCCATGGCAGCGGCCAAACAGGTCTTCGGCGACGACCGGAAATTCAGCGCGCTGGAACTCTACTTCACCTATCGCTATTAAGTGCCGCGAGCCTTCGCGGCCGCGCTGGAGTGTTTGATCATGAACATGTTTTTGCGCAACACCTTGCTGGGCGCTGTCGTTTCGATGCTGGTCAGTGGCGCGAGCCTGGCCGAAGAGCGGACGGTGCGAATCTACAACTGGATCGAGTACCTGCCACCGGAAATCCTCAAGAGTTTCGAGGAGGAAACCGGCATCCGCCCCATCTATGACGTCTTCGACAGTGTCGAGACATTGGAGTCCAAGCTGCTGACCGGCAACTCCGGGTATGACGTGGTCTACCCGAGCAGTTCCAACGTCAGTCACCTGATTGCCGCCGGCGCCGTCCAGCCCCTGGACCGCAGCCAGTTGCCGAACTGGCAGCATCTGGACCCCGAGTTCATGAAGTCGCTGGAGGCGGTGGGTGATCCGGGCAACCGCTATGCAGCGCCGTACCTGTGGGGCACGACCCTGATCGGCTACAACGTCGACAAGGTACGCCAGGTGCTGGGGGCCGATGTGCAAATGAACACTTGGGACATCCTCTTCAAGGAAGAGAACATGGCCAAGCTGGCCAGTTGTGGCGTCGGCCTGCTGGACGCCGCCAACGAGATCGTGCCCATTGCCTTGCACTACGAAGGGCTGGACCCCAATAGCCAGAAACGTGAGGACTATGCAAAAGCACAGGCGGCCATGCTCAAGGTTCGCCCCTATATCACCTACTTCAATTCGTCGCGCTATGGCATGGACCTGGCCAACGGCGAGATCTGCGTAGGAGTGGGTTGGTCCGGTGGGGTGGCCCTGGCCAAGCGACTGGCCGAAGACGCAGGGAAGGGGGTCAAGGTGGAAATGGCGTTGCCCAAGGAAGGCGCGCCGATGTGGTCGGATGTCATGATGGTGCCCACCAACGCCCCTCATGCCAAGGAGGCCTACGCGTTCATCAACTACATCTTGCGTCCGGATGTCATTGCGCGAATCAGCAACAAGATCGGTTACCCCAACCCGAACAAGGAGGCCACGGCGTTGGTCAATGCCGACATTCGCAATAATCCCGCCATGTATGTGCCGGACGAGGCGCGCAAGACTCTGTTTGCCTTGGAGCCGGTGCCAGCCGCCGTGGAGCGGATCCGCACCCGCACCTGGACTGGCATCAAGACTCATCGCTGATCAGCGTGACCCGGCGTTGCGGCGCCGGGTCCGTATCGGTGGGTGACGCCCTCAGGCGCGCATGCCCAGGAAGAGCAATTCGGTGATCCGCCGGACCTGGGTGGAGTGTGCCTCAATGTCCGGTTGTTCCTGGTTGACCAGCCTGAACAGCTGCAAGTGCGAATAGTCGTTCAGCAGGAACGCGGCAAGGTCGACGTCCAAGTCGGCGCGCAGTTTGCCGGCCTGTTGCAATTCCCTGATCAGCCCACTGATTTCCGCCCTGAGCGCATCGTTCATGGCGCGATACCCCTCCGGCAGCCCGTTGTCGCCACCAAACAGGATCAGCGGCAGCAACTCGCGCCACAGGCTCGGGTGCATGACCTCCAGTGCGTAGCCGGTCAACAGCCGCTCCAGATAACACAACGCCTCGACCGGGTCTTCGATTTCAGGCATCTGGCTGCGGGTATCCGTGAGCGCGCGCTGGTCGGCGTCGTGGAGGATTTCCAGGATGATCTCCTGTTTGTTGCCGAAGTACTTGAACACCGTGGGCGCCGATACGCCGGCCTGGCTGGCGATCTGTTCGATGGTGGTGTTCTGGAAACCCTGACGCTCGAACAGTTCGACCGCCGCCTTGCTGATGGCTTGCCGGCGTTCGGCTTTTTGACGTTCACGCAGTCCGCTCACGGGAGGTCCTTGTTGGAAGAAGAGGTTAAGTGCCTTGGCGCAGCAACCCTGTGGGAGCGAGCTTGCTCGCGATAGCGGTGGATCAGTTGCATTGAAGTTGACTGAAACACCGCTATCGCGAGCAAGCTCACTCCCACAGGATTGCTGGTTGGCAGCAGGCCGGGTGTAGATAAGCAAAATACTTAACCCAGTAAAGTTTTTAAAGGGTTTATTTCATTACTGCCCCCATAGACTCGGCTGAATGCCGCGGTCCAGACGCCTGGCAGGAGGCAAAACGCCATGCCTTACTTGGCGAAATCAGGCACATAGGTGGCGCGTTCAGGTAACTAACTCGGGAGGGAAGGCAGGTAACGTGGCGCGACTTTTCACCGCAAGCGCGCACGTTCGCCCTGGGTGGATCAATACAACCAAGCGGTGCCGCTTCCAGGAGGGCGGCAAACCAGCAACACCGACTGTCCCTGCGCGCGTCTCAATGTTCGATCACAAGAGAATAAGAAAATGACCAGCCCCAGCTTCAAGGACTCGAACGGCCATCTGGCACAGGGCTTCAAGCCTCGTCACGTCACCATGTTGTCCATTGCCGGCATCATCGGTGCGGGTCTGTTCGTGGGATCGGGCCATGCCATTGCCGCCGCCGGCCCGGCGGTCATGCTGGCTTATCTGTTTTCCGGATTGTTGGTGGTCCTGGTCATGCGCATGCTGGGCGAGATGGCGGTCGCCAATCCGGACACCGGCTCCTTCTCGACCTATGCCGACCAGGCTATCGGACGCTGGGCCGGCTTCACCATCGGTTGGCTCTACTGGTGGTTCTGGGTGCTGGTGATTCCCATCGAAGCGCTGGCCGCCGGTCATGTTCTCAACCAATGGTTTCCCGCCGTCGATGCCTGGGTATTCGCCTCGGTGTCGATCGTTCTGCTGGCGGTGACGAATCTGTTCAGCGTGTCGAAGTACGGTGAGTTCGAGTTCTGGTTCGCCATGGCCAAGGTCGTGGCGATCATCGGCTTCATCTCCCTGGGGTTCGCGGTGCTGATGGGCTGGATTCCCGAGCGCGAAGCCAGTGGCCTGAGTCGGTTGATGGAGGAGCACGGCGGGTTCGCCCCCAACGGCCTGTCGGCGGTGGTGGGCGCGTTCATCACCATCATGTTCAGCTTCATCGGCACGGAGGCGGTGACCATCGCCGCCGCCGAATCCGATAACCCCGCGCAGAACATTGCCAAGGCCACCCGTTCGGTGATCTGGCGTATTGGTGTGTTCTACCTGCTGTCGATCTTCGTGGTCATTTCCGTGGTGCCCTGGAACGATCCGCTCCTGGCTTCAGTCGGTTCCTACCAGCGGGCGCTGGAGTTGATGAACATTCCTCACGCCAAATTCCTGGTGGATGTGGTGGTGCTGATCGCCGTGGCCAGTTGCATGAACTCCTCCATCTACATCGCCTCGCGGATGTTGTATTCCCTGGGGCGTCGTGGCGATGCGCCAAAGGCCTTGAAAGTGACGTCCTCGGCCGGTGTCCCGCGGTCGGCGGTGATTGCCAGTACCGTATTGGGCGCGGGCGTCACCTTGTTCAGCTACTTCATGCCCGCCGGCCTGTTCCAGTTCCTGCTCGCCAGCTCCGGCGCCATCGCCTTGCTGGTGTACCTGGTGATCGCCATCTCGCAACTGCGCATGCGCCGGATGTTGCAACGGCAGAATATCGAGCTGCCTTTTCGCATGTGGTTGTTCCCCTGGCTGACCTGGTTGGTCATCGTGTTCATCTCGGCGGCGTTGGCGGTCATGATGATCACGCCCGAGCACCGCAGCGAGGTCAGCACCACCCTGGGCCTGGCGCTGATCATTTCCTTTATCGGCCTGGCGACGTCGCGGCATCCGCCTCAACCCGAGCGTGTCGCTTCCCTCGGCTAGCCCCTCATTTTTTCCTGTTGACGCCACGTTACTGGCGTCAACAAAACTGCCTTTCAAGCCCATTCAAGAGGCAAAAACCGCCTTCTTGAAGCGCGGCCCTTCCGCCTGTCACCCACTTGCAAACCCAGCCTTGCGAAGCGGCACTAACCCGTGGCCGCGTTGTCAGTAATGGGCGCCTGTAGGGATGAGGATCGTCCCTGGTATCGGCACATCGGCTGAATAGTTTTTTCTCGAGCCTCCTCGGGAAAAAGAGCCTCGCGACGGATTGCGTCCTAGACCGACAATTTCTCTTGCAGGCTATTTCCCATGGGGTTTCTACTCGATCCGCGTCATGACATCGATGCTGCCTTATTGAGCTACCGCCGGGTGTTCTGGGCCCTGGCGCTGTTCAGTGGCGTGATCAATCTTTTGGTGCTGGTGCCGTCGCTGTACATGATGCAGGTCTACGATCGCGTCCTGACCAGTCGCAACGAAACCACCTTGTTCATGCTCACCTTGATGGCCCTGGGACTGTTCATGTTCAGTGCCCTGATCGAATGGGTGCGCGGCGAGGTGATGATTCGCATGAGCGCGGGGCTGGACGACGCCTTGGGCGAACGGATTTTCGACGCCGCCTTCGCCCGCAGCCTGCGCGAACACAACGCCAACCCGGCGCAGGTGCTCACCGACCTGGCGACGTTGCGGCAGTTGATCACCGGGCAGGGTTTGATCGCGTTGCTCGACGCCCCCTGGCTGCCGATCTTCCTGCTGGTGGCGTTCATCTTTCATCCCTGGTTCGGCGTGCTGACGGTGGTGCTCGCCCTGGTGCTGATCGGCTTGGCGCTGTGGGGCGAACTGGCGACGCGCACGCGCCTGGGCGAAGCCAATCGCCTGGGGGTGCAGTCGTCGATCTACGTCAACAGCACGCTGCACAACGCTGAAGTCATCCAGGCCCTGGGCATGCTCGGGCCGTTGCGCCAGCGCTGGAGCCTGTTGCAGCAACGCATCATTGCCGCCCAGGCCCATGCCAGCGACCGCGGCGCGCGCATCACCTCGGCGACGCGTTTCGTGCGGATCTCCGGGCAGTCCCTGGCCTTGGGGCTGGGCGCCTTGCTGGTGCTCGAAGGCCAACTGTCGGCGGGCATGATGATTGCGATGTCGCTGTTGCTGGGGCGAGCCCTGGCGCCCGTGGAAATCGCCATCGGTTCGTGGAAGCAGTTCAACGCCGGGCGCCAGAGCTACCAGCGCCTGAGCCAATTGCTGGCCCAGCACCCGCGCGAACGCCTGCGCATGCCGTTGCCGCCGCCCACCGGCGCGGTGCGCCTGGAGCAGTTGTATATCGGCCCACCGGGTGCTTCGCAGCCGATCCTGCGCGGGATCAATTTCAGCCTCGCCAAGGGCGACGTGCTGGCCGTGGTCGGGCCCAGCGCCAGTGGCAAATCGACGTTGGCCCGGGCCCTGGTCGGGGTCTGGCCGGCCATGGGCGGGTCGGTGCGCCTGGACGACGCCGAGATCAGCCAGTGGTCCCACGACGCCCTGGGCCCGCACCTCGGCTATCTGCCCCAGGACATCGAGTTGTTCGACGGCACGGTCGCCGACAACATCGCTCGTTTCGGTGAGCAGGACGCCGACCAAATCATCGCCGCCGGACGGCAAGCCGGTATCCACGAAATGATCCTGCGGTTTCCCAAGGGCTACGACACGCCGCTGGGCCCCGGCGGGCTTGGCTTGTCCGGTGGACAGAAACAACGCCTGGGCCTGGCGCGCGCGCTCTATGGGCAACCGTCGCTGATCGTGCTCGATGAGCCTAACTCCAATCTCGATGATGCCGGTGAGCTGGCATTGGTCCAGGCGATCAATGCACTCAAGGCGGCCGGCAGCACTGTGGTGTTGATCACTCACCGGCCCAGTGTGCTGGCGGTGGTCGACCACATCCTGGTGCTCAAGGACGGTACTCAACAAGCGTTCGGCCCTCGGGACCGAGTGCTCAAGGCATTGATGCCGGGGCCGCGACCGGCCGCGGTCAGGGAGGCGGGCGGGGATGCGTGATCTGACTCCAGGGGCACAAGCGTACAGCGAGCACGGGCTGAGCGTGCTCGGCACCACAACGCTGCCCAGTGCCAGGACCGACGCCGGGAACGCAGCGCGTTATGGCATGGGATTCCTGATCCTGACGCTGGGTGGTTTCCTGCTCTGGGCCTGCCTGGCACCCCTCGACCAGGGGGTGGTGGGCAGCGGCACCGTGGTGGTGGCGGGGGAGCGCAAAGCGGTGCAGTCGTTGGTCGGCGGGGTGGTGGAAAAACTGCTGGTCAGTGATGGCGACCGCGTCACCCAGGGGCAATTGCTCGTGCAACTCAACACGGTGCAGGCGCAGTCGCAACTGGACGTGACCCTGGGCAAGCTGCTCAACGATCGCAGCATCGAGGCGCGCTTGATTGCCGAGCGCCTGGGCAGTGCCGAGATCCAATGGCCCGCCGAACTGCTGGCCCACGCCGACGAGCCGCGAGTCAAGGCAGCCATGGCCTTGCAGAGCCAGTTGTTCATCACCCGACGCGCGGAGTTGGGCAGTCGCTTGCAGATCATCGAGCACGAAGCCGCGGCGTTGCAGCAACAGCTACTTGGCTACGAAGGCGTCAAGCGCAACTACGACGCGCAGATGCGTTTCCAGCAACAGGAGCTTGAAGGCCTGCGTGATTTGGCCCGGGAAGGCTACGTCCCTCGCAACAAACTGTTCGAGGCCGAGCGCAACGCGGCCCAATTGGCGGGGCAGATCGCCTCTGGGGTGGGCGATGTCGGCAGGACCCGGCAGGCGATCAACGAAAGCCGGCTCAAGGCCTTGCAGGCGCAGCAGGAATTCCGCCGCGATGCCGAAACCCAGCTCAGTGAAGTTTCGGCCGAGGCGGCCGGTTATGCCGATCAGATTCGGGCCTTGCAGTTTGAAGTCGACAACGGTGCGATCCGTGCGCCAGTGGCCGGGCAGGTCATGGACGTGAGCATTCATACGGTCGGCGGTGTCGCGCAGGCCGGGCAGACCCTGATGCAGGTGGTGCCGCTGGATGCGCCGATGGCGATCACCGCCCGCTTCGAGCCGCTGATGGCCAACAAACTGCGCCCGGGTCTGCCGGTGCACGTGCATTTCACCGCGCTGCAACGGGTGGATACGCCGACGGTCACCGGCACCGTGACGACGGTGTCGGCGGACCAGTTGATCAATGAACAGACGCACCAACCGTACTTCTCCGCCAAGGTCGAGATTCCTGCCGACACCGTGGCCGCGTTGCAGAGCGCCGGCCTGCTGGTACGCCCCGGCATGCTCGCCGATGTCACGGTGGTGACGGGCGAACGCACCTTGATGAATTACCTGATGAAACCTTTGCGTGAACGCTTGCTGGCAGCCTTCAAAGAGGAATGAGCATGGTCGACCGTTGCCGCTACCGTTGGCGTGTGTTGCTGGGCCTGTATACCGGTTGGGCGGTGATCAATCCGCTGTGGGCCGCCGAGGCTGGCCTGAGCCTGACCGCCGCCTACGACGCCTCGCGCCTTAACGATCCGACCGTGCAATCGGCGGCCCACGCTTTCGAAGCTTCGCGGCATGAAGAAGACATTGGCCGTGGTGGCCTCTACCCGCAAGTGTCGCTGACCTCACGCTACGGCTATGGCGGGCGTACCGATGGCGGCGATGACAGCACTTACGTCAACAGCAACGATTACCAGGCGAACAACGTCACCCTGGCGGCGCAACAACCGCTCTACGACAAGGCCCGCTGGGCGGCGTACCAGGAAGGCAAGGCGCGTGGGCAACTGGGCACCCAGGTGTTCGACGTGGCCGGCCAGACCTTGTATGACCGGGTGGCAAAGGGGTATTTCGACGTCGCCCGGGCCGAGAACGAGATCAAGTTGATCGCTCAGCAAAAGGCGGCCATCCAAGGCTTGGTCATCCAGAGCAAAAAGCTTTATGAGGGCGGCCAGGGCGCGATCACCGATATCGATGAGGCCCAGGCGCGGCTCGACCTGGTGCACGCCCAGGAGGCCGAAGCCCAGGCGCGCCGCGTGGCCGCCTTGCGGGCCTTGTCCGGACGGGCCAGCATGCCCATCGATGACATCCTGCCGATGCGCGAGGAATTGGCCGCCGGCAGCCCGATCCCGCCGGAGCAGGATTTACCGTACTGGACGGCGATTGCCCGCCAAGCCAGCCCCGAGCTGGCCGCCCGGCTGGCGGCGGTCAAAGTTGCTGAAGCTCAGGCCGACAGCCAGCGTGCCGGGCATTATCCGACCCTGTCGCTGACCACTCAGTTGACCCGCCGGGAAACCCGTCAATACCAGGAACTCGACCCGCGCCAGGACACCTATTACGTGGGTGTGCAGCTGGACATTCCGTTGTATCGCGGCGGTGCGGTGCGGGCCTCGGTGGCCAAGGCCGAAGCGCAACTGGCCGGCGCCCAGTCCGACTACGATGTGCAGCGCCAACAACTGGCCGAGGATATCGAGGCCGATTATCTGGGCGTCGTCGCCGGGTTTACCAAGAGCAAGGCCATGCAACGGGCGGTGGAGTCCAACCAGCGAGCACTGGCCTCGACGGAGAAAGGCTTCCAGGGTGGCGTACGTTCTACGGTGGATATTCTTGACGCCCAGCAGCGGCTGTTCCAGGCCCGTCGAGATCTGCTCAACACTAAGCTCGACATGCTGCAAAGCTATGTGAGCCTGCACACCCACACCGGCCAGATGAACCGCGCGGTGCTGGAGCAGGTGCAAAGCCTGTTCTAGACAATCCAGGGGGCAAGTTTGCACTTACCCCTGTGGTGAGGGGGTGGCCGCCGCGTCTTCGACGCTGCGCTGTCGCGCAGTGAACTTGACCCTGTGGCGAGGGGATTTATCCCCGCTGAGCTGCGCAGCGGCCCTAAAGCAGTGAACTCAATCTTCCTGGCGCACCGAGTTGGCTGGTTTGGGGGCTGCTGCGCAGCCCAGCGGGGATAAATCCCCTCGCCACAAAAACGGTCAGACCCTGTGCTTGCCTTCAACCTTTCAGGTACAACACGACCCCCCCTGTGGGAGCGGGCTTGCTCGCGAAAGCGGTGGTTCAGTCAGCATCTTTGTTGGAGGTGCCGACGCCATCGCGAGCAAGCTCGCTCCCACAGTTTGATCTGCGGTTGACCTGGATTTTTCAGGCACAGCACTGAACCGCCTGTGGGAGCGAGCTTGCTCGCGATAGCGGTGGGTCAGTCAACATCAATGCTGAATGTACCGCCGTCATCGCGAGCAAGCTCGCTCCCACATTTTTGATCTGCGGTTGACCTGGATTTTCTGGCACAACACGCTCCCTGTGGTGGGTTTCAAGCCCCCTAGTGGGGGCTTGATTCAGGCGGTGAAGTCGCTGGCGTGCAGCTCCTTGACGCCGACCAGTTCGAAATCGAACTCGGGGGTGGCGTCGGCGTTGGTGCTGCCGGAGAGGATGCCATCGACGAAGCGCAGCTGGCCGGTGGCGTTGGTGGCGTCGAAGGCGTTGCTGCCGATGAACGTGAAGGTATCGACCGTGGCGGTCAACGGGTTGGCATCCAGGCCGGTGAGGTCCAATTTGTCGAACTCCGCGCTCTTGAAGCCGTTGATCACATCGCGCAAAGCCCCGACGCCCATGTCCGACAGCGCACCAAACGCGTAGGTGTCCGCGCCGGTGCCGCCGGTAAGGTTGTCGGTGCCCGCGCCGCCGATCAAGCGGTCATCGCCGGAACCGCCCACCAACGTATCGTTGCCGGCCCCACCGTCGAGGACGTTCGCCGCACTGTTCCCCGACAGCGTGTCGGCGTAGGCGCCTCCTTTCAGGTTCTCGATGAATTTCAAGGTATCGAGCCCGGACCCCACGGTGTTTTGTTGCGCAGACGTCGAGAGGTTGACGGTGACGCCGGACAGCGCGCGTTCAAAGCTGGCTGTGTCAATGCCATCGCGTCCATCCAGGACATTGTTGCCGGCACCGGCGAACAGCGTATTGCCCAACGCGTTGCCGATGCCATTGGCGGCACCGGTACCATCGACATACAGGTTCTCGACGTTGTTGCCCAAGGTGTAGGTCGCCAGACTGCTGTGCACGCTGTCGATCCCGCCCGTCACCGTATTGCTGTTGGTCTCGATCACGCTGTCATCGGCATTGTCGACAAAGTAACTGTCGTTGCCATCGCCACCGCTCATGCTGTCGGCCCCCGCGGCGCCGTCGAGCACGTTGTTGGCGGCATTGCCGGTGATGAAGTTGCGCCGTTCATTGCCGGTGCCGTCGATGTCCGAAACCCCGGTGAGTACCAGGTTCTCGAGATTGGCCCCCAGCGTCCAACTGACCGAGGCCTGCACCGTGTCGATCTGTGAGGTCGAAGTGTTGGTTTCCACCACGCTGTCGAAGGCGTTGTCGACCACGTAGATGTCGTTGCCATCGCCACCGGTCAGGGTGTCCGCGCCGAGGTCGCCATCCAGGGTGTCGTTGCCCGCGCTGCCCACCAGGGTGTCGTCCTGGTCGGTGCCGGCGATCATCCCGCCCTGGTTCTGGCCTTTGTCGAAGATGTCCTGCACGCTGTTGTTGTCGTTGGGGTTGCCTTGGAAGCCCAGGTCATCGGCGATGTAGTCCGCCAGGCGCTGGCCGACGATTTCCGCCGATTCTTCGTGCAGGTGCCAGACGTCATCGGGGTACACCAATGGATCGACTTCATAGCGCAAGGGCAGGTCGGTGTAGTCCACCGCCAGCTTGACGTCGGCGCGTTCTGCGGCCATGGCTTCCTGGGCGGCGCGGACATAACCGACGCCTTCGACGATGGCAGCGATCTTCTCTTCCGAGTAACCCCGGGCCCGGGCCGCGTCCTCTGAGTAATGACCGGTTTCCATCAGGTACACGCTGAAATTGCCGAATTGGGCATGCAGGTAATCGAAGACTTTCAGGGTCGCGGCCTTGTACGCCGCCGCGGCTGCGGCCTTGTCCGTGGCGCGGGCGATTTCCTGGGCGGCTTCCTCGCCCTGGCCCCAGATGATGCCCATGGTGACGTTATCGATCGACTGCAGTTCGGTGCGCTGGTCGCGCAGCAACGTCACCGCCCGCAACAGCGCCTGCCCCGGTTGGTTGGTGTCGGTCAGCCACCAGCACAGCTTGAGTTCCTCGGCGCTGAGCGTGGACAGGCCGTTGACCGTGCTGCCGCCGACCGCGATGTCGATACCGTTGCCATCGGCATCGGTGAACTGGCTGCGCACGTCGTAGGTGGTGTAGCGGCTCAGGTCATTGACCAGCATCGAGGTGCCGGATTGGTTGTCGTCCTCGGTCATGCGCAGCAAACGCGCATTGGATTGGCCGAGGGTCGGCAGGTAGAGAATGTCCTGCTGGGCACGCTCACCGAAGACGAAATCGTTGGCGGTGAGGGTGTTGAGGTAGTTGCCGTTGAGGGCGATCTCGAAGCGATTGCCATCGGCGTCGGCTTCGGCGGACTTGACGTAGGTCTTGTCGCCGGCAGCGTTCAGGGTCATGTACAACGTGCCGTTGCTGCCATCGCCGAGGCCGAGCAAGCCCAGCCCCGAAACGTCGATTTTGTCGACGCCGACGGTGAAGTCATAAATCGTGTCGGTGGCCGTGACACCCCCGGTGTCGTAGTCGCGGTAGCTGTCGGACAGGTTGTTGTAGCGAAACGTGTCGGCGCCATCGCCACCGTACAACGAATCCCGTCCGGCGCCGCCGTCGACGATGTCCGCACCGGTCCCGGCCTTGATCGTGTCGTTGCCGCCGAGGCCGAGGATCAGGTCCGCTCCCGTCGTGCCGTTGAGGGTTTCGGCGTTGTTGGTGCCGGTGATGGTATTGGCGGGCGCATCGGCCACCACCAGGGTGAAGTTGTCGCTGACCGAGGCGCCCGAGGGATCGGTGGCCTTGACCAGGACGTCGTAGTTGCCCGCCGCGGTGCTGGTTGGCGTGCCGCTGAAGGTCAGGTTGGTGGCATTGAAACTCAGCCAGGCGGGCAGGGCGTTGCCGTTGGCGAGGGTCGCGGTGTAGGTCAGCACATCCTGGTTGGCGTCGGTGAAGCTGTTGCTCGCCACGGTGTATTGGAATGGCGTGCTTTCACTGGCGTTCTGGTCCAGGAGTGGGGTGGCCACGACTGGCGCCACGTTGGTGGGGTTGGTCTGGTCGGCGAAGACGAAGTGAGTGGCCGTCAGGCTGCTGACCAGGTTGCCCGCTAGCGACACTTCGAAGCGATTGCCGTTGGCATCGACCGTGAGGTCCTTGAGGTAGGTGCGGTTGGTCGACGAACTGTAAGTGACCTGCAGGGTGCCGTTGAGCCCGTTGCCCAGGCCGGTATAGCCCAGGGCTGACACATCGATCTTGTCGGCGGCCACGTCGAAGTCGAGGATCTGGTCACTGGCGCTGGTGGAGCTGGTGCGGTAGCTGTCGAGTTTCGAGGTGTAGCGGAACACGTCGGCCCCGGTGCCACCGGTGAGTTTGTCGACCCCGGTGCCGCCGACCAGGATGTCGTTGCCGGCGCCTCCATTAAGGGTGTCGTTGCCCGCGCCACCGAACAGTTGCTCATTGGCCGCGGTGCCGGTCAGCGTGTCGTTGTTCGGCGTGCCATTGATCACAATGGCGGCGGGGACGTCCTGCACGGCGAGAGTAAAACTGTCGCTGACGGTGGCGTTGCTGCCGTCGGTCGCCGTGACCTGGATCGAGTAGGTGCCCGACGCGGTGTCGGGCGGCGTGCCGCTGAAGGTGCGGGTGGCGGCATCGAAGATCAGCCAACTGGGCAGGGCGCTGCCATTGGCGAGCTTGGCGGTGTAGCTCAGGCTGTCGTTGTCCGGATCGGTGAAGCTGGTGGCCGGCACCACGTAGCTGAACGGGGTGTTTTCGCTGGCGTTCTGATCCACCAGCGGCGTAGCCAGCACCGGCGCCTGGTTGGTCGGCGACGTGGTGGCGAAGACGAAGTTGGCGCTGGTCAGGGTGTTGAGGTAATTACCGTCCAGCGCCACTTCGAAGCGGTTGCCATTGGCGTCGGCCTCCAGGGATTTGATGTAGGTCTTGGTGCCGGCACTGTTGAGCACCAGGTACACGGTGTTGTTCTTGCCATCTCCCAGGCCGGTGAAACCCATGGCCGAGAGGTCGATCTTGTCGGCGCTGACGTTGAAGTCGGTGATCAGGTCGCCCAGGTTGGCACCGCCGGTGTTGTAGTTACGGTAGCTGTCCAGGCGATTGGCGAACACAAAGGTATCCGCCCCAGCGCCGCCGGTGAGGGTGTCCATCCCGGCGCCACCGTCGAGCTTGTCATCGCCGGCGCCGCCACTGAGGCTGTCATTGCCCGCCAGGCCGAGCAAGGTGTCGGCCGCATCGCTCCCCAGCAGCGAGTCACTGCCGCTGGTGCCGGTGATCACCCGGTTGAAGATGAAGTTGTTGGCGGTCAGGGTACTGGCCAGGTTGCCCGAGAGGATCAGCTCGAAGCGATTGCCGCTGGCATCGGCGTCGAAGTCCTTGATGTAGGTGCGGTTGCTGCTGGCGTTGTAGCTGACTTGCAGGGTGCCGCCACGGCCATTGCCCAGGCCGGTGAAACCGAGGCCGGCGAGGTCGATCTTGTCCTGGGTGACGTCAAAGTCGGTGATGGTGTCATCGAAGCTGGTGGTCGCGTTGCGATAACTGTCCGACTGAGCGACGAAACGGAACGTATCGGCGCCGGTGCCACCGGTGAGTTTGTCGACGCCCGCGCCGCCTACCAGGATGTCGCTTCCGGCCCCGGCGTTGATGGTGTCGTTGCCCGCCGCGCCATAGAAAATCTCGCTGGCGCTGGTGCCCGTAAGGATGTCGTTGCCGGCCGTGCCTTGCACGGTGGTCATGGGCACCGTGGCGCTGACGTAGCTGCCGTCGCCATAGACCAGCGTGGCGCCCTTGCTGGTGTGGCTGATGGTGTTGGCGATGATGGCGTTGCGGTCGGTGCCGTCTTCATTGCGCTCTGCAACACCGTAGGTCGACAGGTCGCTGCCGCTGATGATGTTGCCCTGGATGAGGTTGTCGCTGCCGTTGAAGTACTTGCCGGACACGCCCAGGGTGTCGTCATAGGACTGGATGATGATTTCCGGTACGGCACTGCCCAGTGCGTTGTTGTTGAGGGTGTTGTCGATGACCTCGACGTGGTTGCTGCCGTAGATGCGGATCCCGGCGCTGGCGTTGTCATGGATATCGATGCCCGTGACGGTCACTTCGCTGGAGAGCTTGATCAGCACGCCTTCGGCGCCGTTGCCATACGCCTCGCCGCCGGTGATGGTGATGTTGCTGGGCGAGGGGATGTCCTCGCTGCCACGCTGGACCACGATGCCGTTGCCGCCGTTGTCGTAGGCGACGTTATTGGTCATGGTGAAGTCGTGGGTGCTGGTGACGACGTTGAAACCGTGGCGGTCGTTGTTGTAGGCGATGTTGTTTTCGAAGGTGCTGTCGCTGAGGAAGTCGGCGACGAAACCGTCCAGGCCGTTGCCGTGGGACACGCTGTTCTTGATGACCATGTTGACGGTTTGCTCGTGGGGGTCGAAACCGTACCCGGAGCAATCCTTGATCTCGACGCTGTCGAGGGTGACGTTGGAGTCGTAGCCTTCTTCGCCGGGAATATAGCCGTTGAACCAGCCGTCGACCTTGCCGGTGGTGCTGTCGCGGTTGCCGTCGATGGTGAGGTTGCTGACGCCGAAATCGTGGGTTTCCTCGCCATACGCCGAGCGGATGATGCCGGTGATCTTGGTGTCGGAGCCATCGGCCAGCTTGACCGTGGTGTCACCCATGCCGTCGCCGTACAGGTAGACGTTGCTCTTGAGCATCAGGCAGCCGTCGGAAGGTTCTTCGCCCCCCGAAACGATGTAGGTGCCGGTCGGCATGTACACCTGGCCTCCGCCGGCCGCAGCCGCCGCATCAATCGCACTCTGAATGGCTGCCGTGTCGTCGGTGATGCCATCTCCTTTGGCGCCAAAATTTTGTACGTTGAAAATCATGAGCTTATCTCCGTATCAGGCTTAAACCTCGGTAGACGCCAATATTCCATCGACGACCTCGGTGTTATGACCCAACGGAGCGCAAAAGTTGTGACCGCATATCGGGGAAAGTGTCAAAAAGCCGGACTAACTGATCAGCGGTTGTTTGGGGATGGGCAGGAACAACGTTCCGTTGACGCTTTCTTAACGCTAACGACGCCCTTTGTGGGAGCGAGCTTGCTCGCGATAGCGGTGTATCAGTCGCCATTGATGCCACTGAACCGACGCTATCGCGAGCAAGCTCGCTCCCACAGGGTTTGTGGTGGGGCGGACATACGGTTTCCTTGATTGGCATCAACCCCGCTTCAGGGACCGCGCGATAACCTCGACTAAACCATCGTCCCGCTGAAAGGGGCGGCCGAGGACGCTCATGAGTTATCCGCTGTTTCTGACCTTGCATCTGTTTGCCGCGCTGGTGTTCATCGGCACGGTGTTCTTCGAGGTCCTGTTCCTGGAAAGCATCCGCAAGCAACTGCCCGCCAAGGTCATGGTGTTGCTGGAACAAGGCATCAGCCGGCGCGCCCGGCAGTTGATGCCGTGGGTGCTGCTGGTGTTGTTTGGCGCAGGCGGTGGCATGGTCTGGTTGCGCTATTGGCCGGCGTTGTCGGCACCGTTGCAGTCGTCCTTCGGCGTGCTGCTGGGGCTGAAGATCCTGTTGGCGGGCAGTGTGCTGGGGCATTTTCTCTGGGCCATGTGGCTGTTCAGACGCGGGCGAATGAACGCCCGTTACGTGCACATCATCCATGTCAGCGTGTTCCTGCATATGGTCGCGATCGTGCTCCTGGCCAAGGCCATGTTCTACGTCACCTGGTAAGCGCTGGCGGGGGCGAGGCGCTTGATACAGGTCAAGGTGGCCCGGCGGGTTAGCGCGCAAACTGCCCCCGCACAGCTACTCGGAGATTGTCATGTTCGACCCGTTCCATACCCTCGGTGAGCGACCCTCGGAACGTGTCCCTGCGGTGGCTGATTTCGATTGTCCGGTTGGCACGCGCAGGTTCCATAAAGGTATCGGCTCCCTCGACCTGCTTCGAGGGTTGCGCACCAGTCGCCAGAAACGACGGCCCCTATCCGTGGCGGTGCACTTGCCTTCGCGCTTGCGGCTGGCGTCATGTTCGCCCCTTGCCAGCGACTGCCGATGCGGCGAGATCGAAGGCTATCTGCAACGCCTGGCGTATGAGATGGGCCTGGTCGGTTGCCACCTGGGGGCAGGGCGGCGGGTCGAGCAGTTCTGCCTGACCGGCGGCACGCCGGTGATCGCTCATTTGCAAAAGCTGATGAGTGATCTGCGCAAACGCTTCGACTTCAGCGAGTACGACGGCGCCGATCACAGCATCGAGGTGGACCTGCATCACACGGACTGGTCGACCATGGGGCTGATCCGTGACCAGGGTTTCACCCATGTCAGCATCGGCGTGCCCGACATTGGCGTCGACAGCGAGCTGCCAGTCGATTGCTACCAGAATCCGGCGCCGATCCATTCGCTGATCGATGCGGCGCGCACGTTTGGTTTTCGCTCCATCAACATCGATTTGGGCTACGGCCACGCCTGGCAGACGCCCAGCAGTTTTGCCCTGAAGCTGGCAACGTTGATCGAACTGGAACCGGACCGGTTGCACGTTTTCGACTATGCCCGCGCGCCTTATCGTTATCGCTCGAAGAACGCCGGGGTGGCCGGTTCCTTTTGCAGCCCGGCCGACAAGGACGCCATGCGGCGCATCTGTTGCGAACAGTTGATTGGCGCCGGTTATCACTACATCGGCCTGGGCCAGTTCGTCAGGGCCGACGATGACTTGGCGGTGGCCCAGGAGCATGGACGCCTGCACCGCAATTGTCAGGGGTTTACCCGTCACGGTTGCTGTGATCACGTGGGCTTCGGTTTGTCGGCCATCACTCAGATCGAGCACCTGTACGTACAGAACACCGACGACCTGCTGCACTATTGCCAGCAACTGGACGCCGGGCAATTGCCGGTGTGTCGCGGCTGGCGCTGTGAAGCGCAGGATCAGGTCAAGGCGAGCGTGACCGAGCAGCTTTCCTGTGATCTGGAACTGGATATACCCGCCATCGAAGCGCGTTTCGGCCTGGTGTTTCGCGAGCACTTTGCTTCCGTCTGGCCGTCGCTGGAAGCGTTGCAAGATCAGGGATTGATCGAACTGTCGAGCCGGTTTATCGGCATCCTGCCCGCCGGACGCTTGAGCGTGGATGCGATCTGCGATCTGTTCGATTCAGCGCCGGATGACGCAAGCCCACCCGTTTTTGAAAAGTTGCCCCCATCATGAAAACTGCTTCCGGTTTCAATCGGGCCCTGGTGGAGAAATACGACCGCCCGGGACCGCGCTACACCTCCTATCCGACAGCCCCGCAGTTCCACCAGGCCTTCGCCATGGACGAATACCGCCAGGCCGCCCAGCGCAGTCACGAGGCTGCGCTGCCCAAGCCGTTATCGGTGTACATCCACATCCCGTTCTGCCAGAGCCTCTGCTATTACTGCGCGTGCAACAAGATCATCACCCGCAAGACCCATCGCGCCGTCGAATACCTGGCCTACCTCAAGCGTGAAATAGCCCTGCAGGCCGCCTTGTTCGACCGCGCGCGCAAACTGACCCAGTTGCATTTGGGCGGCGGCACGCCGACTTACCTGACCCATGAGCAACTGGCCGACCTGATGGACTGCCTGCACCAGTCGTTCGATATGGACGACAGTGATGCCCATGAGTTTTCCATCGAGGTCGATCCGCGGACCATCGATGGGCAACAGATCCAAGGCCTGCGCCAGTTGGGGTTCAATCGCCTGAGCTTCGGCGTCCAGGACTTCGATGCCCAGGTGCAGCTCGCTGTCAATCGGGTGCAAAGCGAGGCCCAGGTCGTCGAACTGGTGGAGGCCGCGCGCCGGGCGCGCTTCAAGTCCGTCAGCGTCGATCTGATCTATGGCCTGCCGTTGCAGACCGTCGCCAGTTTCGATGTCACCTTGAGCAAGATCATCGCCCTGCGTCCGGACCGGATCGC
The DNA here is from genome assembly GCF_057655955.1 of Pseudomonas sp. Soil_N_39. NCBI lineage: Bacteria > Pseudomonadati > Pseudomonadota > Gammaproteobacteria > Pseudomonadales > Pseudomonadaceae > Pseudomonas > Pseudomonas sp. Soil_N_39. The sequence continues at coordinate 57,861 of NZ_JBDGLI010000014.1, read as the reverse complement.
GGCCTACAGCTATGCCCACCTGCCGCAACGGGTGCGGGCGCAGCGGATGATACGGCCCGAAGACATGCCGCCGCCCGAGCGCAAACTGGAGCTACTGGAGCTGACCATCAATCGCCTGACCGAAGCCGGCTATGTCTACATCGGCATGGACCACTTCGCCCTGCCGGATGATGAACTGGTGCGCGCTCGCGCCCAGGGTACTTTGCAGCGCAATTTCCAGGGGTATTCCACTCATGCCGATTGCGATCTGATTGGTCTGGGAGTGTCGTCGATCGGCAAGGTCGGTGACAGCTACAACCAGAACGTCAAGGAGCTTTCCCAGTATTACGCCCGGCTGGACCAAGGCCTGCTGCCGGTGCAGCGCGGCTATCGGTTGAGTGACGATGATCGACTGCGGCGCGAGGTCATCAATGAACTGATGTGCCATGGGCGCATCGACTTCGGTCGGATCGACAACGCCCACGGCATTCGATTCGGCGAATACTTCGCCGATGCCCTGGACCGGCTCCAGGAGCTGGTACGCGATGGGTTGCTGGAGATTCGCGACGCCGAGCTGGTGTTATTGCCCCAGGGACAATTGATGATGCGCAACGTGGCGATGGCGTTCGACGCGTACCTGGGGGCGGACCAGACGGTTCAGTATTCGCGTACGGTCTGATGTCCGAACCGCTCTTGTGGCGAGGGAGCAAGCTCCCTCGCCACAAGAGGTCGATTTTGTCCCGCCAGGACCATCCTGTATCCGGCATCTGGGAGATGGACGATGAAAGTTTGACCACCATCGTCTTGCCGCCGCAGTGTAAAGTGCGCGTTGTAAGCGGCGCTGGGGCTGCAGTGGTGATGGATTGACCTGCCCCTGAACGTTCGCCGTGCAGGTTTCTGGTATGGAAAATTCTATGGATTATGTTGCGCTTTCGTTGTTGGCCGTATTGTTGGTTCCGGGGCCGACGAACTCATTGTTGTTACAAGTCGGTGTGAGTCGAGGGCTCAATGCGCGCTCGATGCGTTTCGTCGCAGCCGAATGGTTGGCGTACGTTATCCAGACGACGATGTGGGGGGTGTTCATTGATCTGCTCATTGCGGAACACTCGTGGGTGGTGACCGCCACCAAGATTTTTGCCGTGTGCTTCTTGTTTCATATTTCCCTCAAGCTTTGGCTCTCGGTAAAAAATGACGCGCCTGGCGCAACTGCGGGTATTACCGTTGCGGATCTGTTTGTGGCAACGCTGACCAATCCCAAAGGGTTGTTTTTTGTTTCCTTCGTTGCTCCGGCGGGTACGTTCTTGTCGCTGGATAACTGGCTGTCATTCATGTTGCTGTTTTCAGCCATTGTTTTTCCGGTAGGGCTTGTGTGGATTGCGGCTGGCGCTTTTTGTGGCCGAAAATTTCACGCGATTGTGTCTGGACGATTTTTGAATCGAGCCATCTCTGTGGTGATTGGGTTGTTCGCTTGCAGCATGCTTTTCAATATCGCATCCCAGGTACATTTCGCCTGAATCTGGGCCGATATTGACGCCAGGGCGCCTGACAATTCGGAGTTGGACCTTCAATTTTCAAGCTGCAAAGCCCTTTCCAGGAACCCTGCCGTTCGACTCTCCCGGCATTTCGCTACAGTCTCCGGAGACCCGCAAACCACCACGTTTCCGCCCTGGGTGCCAGCCCCCGGGCCGATATCGATGACCCAGTCACTCTGCGCCACCACTCGCATGTCATGTTCCACCACAACCACCGTATGACCTTCTTCCACCAGGCGATTCAACTGCACCAGCAAACGGTCTACGTCCTGGGGATGCAACCCGTTGGTCGGCTCGTCCAACACGTACAAGGTTGCGCCACGAGCCTTGCGCTGCAGTTCTGTCGCCAGCTTGATCCGCTGGGCTTCGCCGCCGGACAGCTCCGTGGCCGGTTGGCCAAGGCGCAGGTAGCCCAGGCCGATATCTTGCAGCACTTGCAACGAACGCCTGGCCGCCGCTTGTTCGGCAAACACCTCGAGGGCCTGGTTCACGGTCAGTTGCAACACCTGGGAAATGTCCAGGCCCTGCCAGCGAACTTCCAGGGTCTGCGGGTTGTAGCGCGCGCCGTGGCAGGTGGGGCAGGGGGCGTACACGCTGGGCATGAACAACAACTCCACGCTGACGAAGCCTTCACCTTCGCAGGTCTCGCAGCGCCCCTTGGCGACGTTGAAGGAAAACCGCCCGGCATCGAACCCCAGCGCCTGCGCCTGCTCGGTCGCGGCGAACAGTTTGCGCACGTGATCGAACAGCCCGGTGTAAGTGGCGAGGTTGGAGCGCGGGGTGCGGCCAATGGGTTTCTGGTCCACCTGCACCAGCCGCTTGATCGCGTCGAGCCCCGCAGCCACGCGCCCAGTGCTGGTTTGCACGGGTTCGTCTTCCAGGCTTTGCTCATCGGGTTCGGCGTTGGGGCTGGCTTGACCCAGGTGGGCGCCGACCAGATCCAGCAGGGCCTGGCTGACGAGACTGGATTTGCCTGAGCCAGAAATGCCGGTCACGGCGGTGAAGCAGCCCAACGGGAAGGCTGCGCTCAGATTGTCGAGGTTGTTGCGGGTGATGCCTTCCAGGCGCAGCCAATCCTTGGGTGCTCGCGGGCTGCGTGTCGCGGCGTGTGCTTCGCCAAACAGGTAGGCGCGGGTGCGTGATTCAGGCACCTGGCCAAGGCCTGCCGGCGGGCCGCTGTAGAGGACTTTCCCACCTTGTTCGCCAGCGTCCGGGCCCACGTCGATGAGCCAGTCGGCGCGGCGCATGGTATCGAGGTCATGTTCGACCACAAACACCGAGTTACCCGCTGCCTTGAGGCGTTGCAGGGCACCAAACAACGCTTCGCTGTCAGCCGGGTGCAGGCCGGCGGAGGGTTCGTCCAGCACGTAGATCACGCCGAACAGTTGGGAGTTGAGCTGGGTCGCCAGGCGCAGACGTTGCAGTTCGCCGGAGGAAAGCGTCGGCGTGCTGCGCTCCAGGGCGAGGTAGCCGAGGCCCAGGTCGATCAGGGTGGTGATCCGTTCCAGCAGCTCGGCGGCGATGCGCTGGGCGGCCAGGCGTTTTTCCAGGGACAGATTGTGGGTGTGGCGTGCATCAGGCCCACCGACGTGGGGATTCTCGCCCCGGGCCGCGCGTTGCTCGCGGGCATCGCGGGTTTGCTGGTGGGTGAGGGTTGTTCCCGGTTCCTCGGCTTGCGCCAGATAATCGGGGGCGGCAACGCCCTTGAGCACCTCGGCCAGTTCCAGCAACGGCAGGTGGGACAGTTCGGCAATGTCCAGGCCGGCAAAGGTCACCGTCAGAGCCTGGCGTTTGAGGCGTTTACCTTCGCACACCGGGCAAGGGCTGGCGCGCATGTATTGCGCCACGCGCTTGCGCATCTGGGCGCTTTGGGAGTGCATGAACGTGTGCAGCAGGTAGCGTCGGGCGCCGCTGAACGTGCCCTGATAGCTGGGCTCGAGTTTGCGCTTGAGGGCGGTGCGGGTCTGGGCCGGCGTCAGTCCGGCGTAGACGGGAACGGTAGGGGTTTCTTCGGTGAAGAGAATCCAGTCCCTTTGCTTTTTCGGCAGGTCGCGCCAGGGGATGTCGACGTCATACCCCAGGGTCACCAGAATGTCCCGCAGGTTCTGGCCCTGCCAGGCCATGGGCCAGGCAGCCACGGCGCGTTTGCGGATGGTCAGCGATGGGTCCGGCACCATGGACGCTTCGGTCACTTCATAGACCCGACCCAGGCCGTGGCATTCCTGGCAGGCGCCCTGGGGCGTGTTGGGCGAGAAGTCCTCGGCGTAGAGCATCGGTTGGTCGGCCGGGTAGCTGCCGGCGCGGGAGTAGAGCATACGAATCAGGCTCGACAGGGTGGTGACGCTGCCCACCGATGAACGCGCACTGGGGGTGCCGCGTTGTTGCTGCAAGGCGACTGCTGGGGGCAGGCCTTCGATGCTGTCCACGTCCGGCACGCCCACCTGGTCGATCAGGCGCCGCGCATAGGGCGCGACGGATTCGAAGTAGCGACGCTGGGCTTCGGCATAGAGCGTGGAAAAGGCCAGCGACGACTTGCCGGACCCCGACACGCCGGTGAACACCACCAAGGCATCGCGAGGGATGTCCACATCGACATTCTTGAGGTTGTGTTCGCGGGCGCCACGCACCCGGACGAAACCGGTGGCTTGCGGCAATGAAGAGGCGGTGGCGGGGCCAGAGCTTGCGGGCATGGAGCGTTCCTTGTGGGCGTCTGCTTAACGCATTGAGGCTTTCAGGTGAAACGGCGTCACGGAGAGAATGGAACCTGGGTCACAGCGTTGACAATTATGCGACCGGGTTCGTCCATGCTCGTGCGATAAAAATTTACTCCGGACAAAAGAGATGAGAAAAGCTTCGCAGTTTTCCCCCGGATACGGACCTCCCCATGCCTCGTTCAAAACTGCTTTCTAGATTATTTGTCGCCCTGCTGGCCGGCGCGGCGCTGTGGTACATGTGGATGCTCACCAGTGCCAAGCTGGAGTGGGGTGGTGCCAGCCCCGATCAGCAGCAAGTGGGCGTCGTGAAGGATACCCGCTTGCGCGCGATGACCCAGTATTGCACGGGCGTGACGGTGACACCGCAGGGGACTTGGCTGGTGGGACGCCTGGAGGACGAGGCCCAAGCGCTTGAACCGTCCACTGATGTGGTGGACCTGGATGCGCTGGTCTATGGCAAGCCCGCCGAGCCTGAAGAACCGGAGATGCCCGGGACGTTTGCCCATTTGTTCTCTCGTCCCGAAACGGAAACCTCGTTCATTTCCCGCCTGGATGCCCAGGGGCAATTTCAGTTCGTGGCCCATGTCAGCGGCGCCGCCTGCCTGGTGGCGAGTCCGGACGGGAGCAGTGTGTTCCTGCTCACCGGCCTTCGTCGGCCTGAAACGGCGAATACCCATGAGCCCGATCAAACCGTAGTCTTTCGCAGTGATGACCAAGGCCAGCGCTGGACGTGGTTGACCCAGGGGTGGTTTCCCGAGGCCGATTCGTTGGCCTGGAGCCTGGTTCCCTATTTCCATGGCGCGAATGAAGTCTGGGCCGTGGGCAGGCCGGACGTGGTGGACACCGATGAAGAGAAACCGAGTGCCGTTTCCACTGGCGTCTTTTATTCGGCTGATCGCGGTGCGCACAGCTCGCCGATCATGGGCCCCGAGTCGTTGCTGGTGTCCGCCGAATACGCCCACGGCAAACGTCCTGACATCACTGAGTGGGGCACGAGTGCAGGTGAACACGGGGACATCCAGACCAGTGTCCTGCAGCTGGATGCACAGACGGCCTTTATCTGGGTGTCCCAACGCTTCTGGGGCGGCCATCCGGATGGCGTCAGCCACAATGTCGCGGTCAACGTCACGACACGGGCCCGGTTGCAAGCCCAGGCAGGGCAGTGGCAGGTGGTGGATAGGCAGCGTGACGACAACCTGTTCGTGAGCAAGCTGCTACAGAACGATGCCGGGCGGGTGATGGGGCTGATTGACCAGGGGGACCGCGGGCAAAATGTGGTCGCCGAACTGGATACCGCCGCGCTGACCTGGACGCTCTTGGGTGACCTGCCCAGTGTTTTTGCACCTTTGGCATCGGATACCCAGGTGCGTGGCAGCAACGTCTGGATGGGGCAAAACACCCTGCTGATCAACACCACCAGCGATCACCAACCACCGCGCTGGCTCTCCTGGTGGTCGGACGCGAACATCTCCGCCGATGGCGTGTTCTATTCCAAGGATTGGGGCCGCTCCTGGCAACGCCTCGCCATCGGCGGCTACCTGGGCATTCTTGGCTTTCAACCGGCGCAGGACCGGGTGTTCTGGGCCAACGGTAACTGGTACGACAGCAATGACGGCCGCATCTATTCCTATGGGTTGCGCTGAGTACCGGACCGCGCATTATTATTTGAATTGACACCAACTTGTGGCGAGGGGATTTATCCCCGCTGGGGTGCGAAGCGCCCCCAATGAGGCTGATCAGGATCAACCTGACAAACCGCAGGGACGGGTTTTGGGGCTGCTTCGCACCCCAGCGGGGATAAATCCCCTCGCCACAGACTTTTTGTGAGTCGGGTTTAGTCTTCCCAAGTTGATTTCAATCAAGGGCCCAAGCCAGGGGCGGCCCCCACAATGATCGCCAAGATCCTGCCTCCAAGCCCTGGCGCTCATGACCCCTCCCTTTGTGATGCTGCACCTATCCCGCTCCTGGCTCCCCGGGCTGTTCGTTCTACTGCTGATGTTCGCCGCAATCGTCCAGGCCAAGGACTACGGTGACCTCCCGCAACAGCGCATCCATCATGTCCTGAGTCCGGTCGATTCGATCTCCGAGCCCGACGGTTCCTTCAAGGTTCGCAAACTGTCCGCCGCCGGCAAGGTCGTGGGTTATGTCTTCCAGAGCTTGGACGTGGTGGACATTCCGGCGTATTCAGGCAAGCCGATCAATGTCCAGGTGATCCTCGATCCTGCCGGGGTGATCCTCGATGCCTACGTGCTTGAACACCACGAACCGATCCTGCTGATCGGCATCGCCGAAGAAAAACTCCACGCTTTCAGCGCGCGCTACAGCGGCATCAAGGTCAACCAGCGGGTGGTGGTTGGGCATTCCAGCGACCCGAATGCGGTGACTGTCGATGCGATCGCCGGCGCCACTGTGACGGCCATGGTGGTCAACGAAGTGATCATGCGCGCCGCTCACGATGTCGCGGTGTCCCTGGGCCTGGTCAAGGGTGACGCAGGGTTGGCCGTGGCGCCGGCCCGGGTGCGCGAGGATATCTACCAACCCGCCGACTGGAAGACCCTGACTGGCAACGGCGCTGTCCGTCGCCTGCACCTGACCCGTGGCCAAGTCGATGCGTCCTTCAAGGGCACCGAAGCCGAGCAGGTCGAAACCGCCAGCGGCGAGCAGGTGAATGACACCTTCATCGACCTCTACGCCACCCACCTCAACCCTCCCACCATTGGCCGCAACCTGCTGGGCGATGCGCAGTACCGCGCGCTGATGAGCGAGCTCAAACCCGGTGAACACGCCATCGCGGTGATCGGCAGCGGGCGTTATTCCTTCAAGGGCTCGGGATACGTGCGTGGCGGTATCTTCGACCGGGTGCAGCTGCGCCAGTCGGGCGACACCATCAGCTTTCGCGACCTGGATTTCCAGCGCCTGAATGATGTGGCCCTCGACGACATGCCGGACTTCGACGAAATGGCGATCTTTATCATCCGCGCCTCCCACCGTTTCGACCCCGGCTCGCCCTGGACGCTGGAGCTGCTGGTGCGCCGCCAGACCGGCCCGGTCAGCGGCACCTTCAGCAGTTTCGAACTGGCCTATCAACTGCCCGAACCCTACCTGGAACGGCCATTGCCAACCGCCGAGCAACTGGCGGCCGCCGAGGAAGCCAGCCGGCCAATGTGGCTGACGCTCTGGTATCAGAAAAGCGTCGAGATCTCCGTACTCGGAGCGGCGCTGCTGGCGCTCACGATGATCCTGTTTTTCCAGGACTCACTGGCCCGGCGACCGAGGCTGCTGCATTGGCTGCGTCGCGGTTACCTGTTGTTCACCGTGGTGTTCCTGGGCGGCTTTGCGCTGGCGCAACTGTCGGTGGTGAACGTGCTGACCTTCGTCCACGCCTTGTTCGAAGGCTTTCGCTGGGAGCTGTTCCTCACCGATCCGCTGATTTTCATCCTCTGGGTGTTCACCGCCGCCAGCATTCTGTTGTGGGGGCGCGGGGTGTTCTGCGGGTGGTTGTGTCCGTTCGGCGCGTTGCAGGAGTTGCTCAACGAACTGGCGCGCACGCTCAAGGTGCCGCAATACGAGTTGCCGTTCGCCGTCCATGAGCGGCTGTGGGCGATCAAGTACATCATCTTGCTGGTGCTGTTCGGCGTCTCGCTGGAGTCGATGTCCAGCGCCGAACGGCTGGCCGAAGTGGAGCCCTTCAAGACCGCCATCACCCTCAAGTTCGACCGCCAGTGGTGGTTCGTGGCGTACGCGGTGGGCCTGCTGCTGATCAATCTGTTCACCCGCAAAGTCTATTGCCGCTATGTCTGTCCGCTGGGCGCAGCCCTGGCGATGCCGACCCGGCTGCGGCTGTTCGACTGGCTCAAACGCCGCAAGGAATGTGGCAACCCCTGCCAATTGTGCGCCAAGGAATGCGAGATCCAGGCGATTCACCCCGATGGCCGGATCAATGCCAACGAATGCCATTACTGCCTCGACTGCCAGATGACCTGGCACAACGAAAACAAATGCCCGCCGCTGATCAACAAGCGCAAGAAGCGCGGCAAGGCGAGCGTGACCGATGCGCAACTGATTCCCGTGGTGCAGGTGAACCCGGCGCCTTGAGGCACCCCAATGGCCTGTCCCTTGACCGTTTCATTCTTCATGGAGCACACAGCATGAGCGACAAAAAAGACCAAACCCCTGGCGCGGTGGAGGAACCCCGGGGTTTCAGCCGGCGCAGTTTTCTCGGCACCGGTGCGGTAACGGGGGCGGTACTGGCCGGCGCGACGGCGCTGGGGGCCGGGACGTTCACCCGTGAGTCCTGGGCCGCGGCGGCCAAGGAGGCCAAGTCCAAGATCCACGTCGGCCCAGGTGAACTCGATGAGTATTACGGTTTCTGGAGCGGCGGCCACCAAGGCGAGGTGCGGGTGCTGGGCGTGCCGTCGATGCGCGAGCTGATGCGCATCCCGGTGTTCAACGTCGACTCGGCCACCGGTTGGGGCCTGACCAACGAGAGCAAGCGCATTCTCGGCGACAGCGCCAAATACCAGAACGGCGACTGCCACCATCCGCACATCTCCATGACCGACGGCAAGTACGACGGTAAATACCTGTTCATCAACGACAAGGCCAACTCCCGGGTCGCGCGCATCCGCCTGGACATCATGAAGTGCGACAAGATCCTCACCGTGCCCAACGTGCAAGCCATTCACGGCCTGCGATTGCAGAAGGTGCCGTACACCAAGTACGTATTCGCCAACGCCGAGTTCGTGATCCCGCACCCCAATGACGGCCACACCTTCGACCTGCAAGACAAAAACAGTTTCACGATGTTCAACGCCATCGATGCCGAGAAAATGGAAATGGCGTTCCAGGTGATCGTCGACGGCAACCTGGACAATTCCGACGCCGACTACACTGGCAAATACGCCGCCAGTACCTGCTACAACTCCGAGAAGGCCTATGACCTGGGCGGCATGATGCGCAACGAGCGCGACTGGGTGGTGGTGTTCAACATCCCGCGCATCGAGGCGGCGATCAAGGCCGGCAAATTCATCACCCTGGACGGCTCCAAGGTGCCGGTGGTCGATGGTCGCAAGACCGATGGCAAGGACTCCGAGTTTACCCGCTACATTCCAGTGCCGAAGAACCCCCATGGGCTCAATACCTCGTCGGACGGCAAATACTTCATCGCCAACGGCAAGCTGTCGCCGACGGTCTCGATGATCGCCATCGACCGCCTGGACGACTTGTTCGCCGACCGCTTCAAGGACCCACGCGAAGTGATCGTCGCCGAGCCGGAACTGGGGCTGGGGCCGCTGCACACCACCTTCGACGGGCGTGGCAATGCCTATACGACGTTGTTCATCGACAGCCAGGTGGTGAAGTGGAACATGGACGAGGCCATCCGCGCCTACAAGGGCGAGAAGGTCAATTACATCAAGCAGAAACTCGACGTCCAGTACCAACCCGGCCACAACCACGCGTCCCTCACCGAAACCAGTGAGGCGGACGGCAAGTGGCTGGTGGTGTTGTGCAAATTCTCCAAGGACCGTTTCCTGCCCACCGGCCCATTGCATCCGGAGAACGATCAGTTGATCGACATTTCCGGTGATGAAATGAAGCTGGTGCACGACGGGCCGGCCTTCGCCGAACCCCATGACTGCATTCTCGCGCGGCGCGACCAGATCAAGACCCAGAAAATCTGGAACCGCAATGATCCGTTCTTTGCCGACACCGTGGCCCTGGCGAAGAAGGACGGCATCAACCTGGAAACCGACAACAAGGTCATCCACGACGGCAACAAGGTGCGGGTGTACATGACCTCGATGGCGCCGGCCTATGGCCTGACGGAGTTCACCGTCAAGCAAGGCAACGAGGTGACGGTGACCATCACTAACATCGATCAGATCGAAGACGTGTCCCACGGCTTTGTCATGACCAACCACGGCGCCAGCATGGAGATCAGCCCGCAACAGACCTCATCCATCACCTTCACCGCCGACAAGGCCGGCTTGCACTGGTACTACTGCAGTTGGTTCTGCCACGCCCTGCACATGGAAATGGTCGGGCGCATGCTGGTTGAAAAGGCCTGAGTCGGTTCATCAAGGAGACAGGTGCAATGACCGGGAAAAAGCCGCAACACGCCCGCCAACCGGTCATTGCGCTGGTGCTTTGCCTGTTATCGGGCGGGGCGTTCGGCGCACCGCAGCCGATCACCGATTTGCCTTTGCAGGCCGAGGGCACCCAGCAATGGCGCCTGCCTGCGGGCCACTACCGGGGCTCGTTCAGCATCGACCAGCCCATGACCCTCACGTGCGCGCCGGATGCAGTATTCCAGGGGCAGGGCGAGGGCAATGGGTTGATCATTCGCGCCCCGAACGTCCAGGTCCAGGGCTGTACCTTCCTGGACTGGGGCCACGACCTCACGGCCATGAACGCGGCCGTCTTCATCCAACCGGTCGCCCAAGGGGCCGTGGTTCGTGGGAACCGGATGCAGGGCCAGGGCTTCGGTATCTGGGTCGATGGCACGCGGGACGTCAGCCTGATCGACAACCACATCCAGGGCGACCCCAGCCTGCGCTCCCAGGACCGCGGCAACGGCATCCATTTGTATGCCGTACACGGCGCCCGGGTCATCGGCAACCAGGTGCGCGAAACCCGCGACGGCATCTACATCGACACTTCCAGCGGCAACCTGCTCCAGGGCAACGTCCTCGAAGACCTGCGCTACGGCGTGCATTACATGTTCGCCAACGATAACCGCCTGCTGGATAACGTCACCCGGCGCACCCGCACCGGTTATGCCTTGATGCAAAGCCGCCAGTTGACGGTCATCGGCAATCGCTCCGAACAGGATCAGAACTACGGGATCCTGATGAACTACATCACTTATTCCACCCTGCGCGACAACTTCGTCAGCGACGTGCGCGACGGGTCCACCGGCGACACCATGATCACCGGTGCCGAGGGCAAGGCCCTGTTCATTTACAACTCGTTGTTCAACCGCATCGAAGGCAATCATTTCGAGCGCAGCGCCGTGGGTATCCACCTGACGGCCGGCTCGGAGGATAACCGCATCGCCGGCAATGCCTTCGTCCATAACCAGCGCCAGGTCAAATACGTGGCCACGCGGTTGCAGGAATGGTCGGCGGATGGGCGTGGCAATTACTGGAGCGACTACCTGGGCTGGGATCGTAATGGTGACGGTATGGGGGATGTTGCCTATGAACCCAACGACAACGTCGATCGCCTGCTGTGGCTGTATCCCCAGGTGCGATTGCTGATGAACAGCCCGGGGATCGAACTGCTGCGCTGGGTGCAGCGGGCCTTCCCGGTGATGAAATCCCCCGGGGTGATGGACAGTCATCCGCTGATGCAAACCCCTGTCCAGCCCCCGTCACGCAACAGTACCCAGGAGGACGCGTCTTGAACGTCGTCGAGATCGAAGGGGTCAGCCAGCGCTATGGCGATGTCACCGTACTGCGCGGGCTGGACTTGAACCTGGCCCAAGGCGAGGTGCTCGGGCTGTTCGGGCACAACGGCGCGGGCAAGACCACCACCATGAAGTTGGTCCTCGGTTTGCTGCGGGCCAGTGAGGGCGAGGTGCGTGTCTTCGGCCGCGCGCCCAGCGACCCGGGTGTGCGACAGATGCTCGGTTATCTGCCCGAGAACGTGATGTTCTACCCGCAATTGAGCGGGCTGGAAACCTTGCGCCATTTTGCCCGGCTCAAAGGCGCGGCACCGGAGCAGGTCGAGCGTTTACTGGACGAAGTGGGGTTGGCGGGCGCTGCTCAACGGCGGGTAAGGACCTACTCCAAGGGCATGCGCCAACGCCTCGGCCTGGCCCAGGCCCTGCTTGGCCAGCCGCGCCTGTTATTGCTGGACGAACCGACCGTGGGCCTGGACCCCATCGCCACCCAGGACCTCTATCAATTGCTCGACCGCCTGCGTTGGCAGGGCACCAGCATCATTCTCTGTTCCCACGTCTTGCCTGGTGTGGAAGCGCACATCAACCGCGCCGCGATTCTTACCCAAGGTCGCCTGCTGGCCCTGGGCAGCCTGGCTCGGTTGCGGGAGGAGGCGGGGCTGCCGACGCTGATCCGAGCCTCGGGCCTGTCACGGGCCGATTGGCTTCGCCAGCATTGGCGCAGCGAAGGGCATGCCACCCAGGGTTGGGGGGCGGAAGGGGTGCAAGTGTGCGCGCCGGACGGCAGCAAACTGAAATTGCTGCGCCAGTTACTGGCCCAGGACGACCCGACGGATGTCGAGATCAAGCCGCCGTCGCTTGAGGATTTGTACCGTCATTACATGCTCCGTGCCGCGGCCGAGGAGGTCAGCCTATGAATCCGGTCTGGAACATGGCCCGCAAGGAGTTCAGCGATGGCCTGCGCAATCGCTGGTTGTTGGCGATCAGTTTGTTGTTCGCGGTGCTGGCGATTGGCATTGCCTGGCTCGGCGCTGCGGCGTCCGGTCAACTGGGGTTTACCTCGGTGCCCGCGACGGTGGCGAGCCTGTCCAGCCTGGCGACCTTCCTGATGCCGCTGATTGCCTTGCTGCTGGCCTACGACGCGATTGTCGGCGAGGACGAGAACGGCACCTTGCTGCTGTTGCTGACCTACCCGTTGGGGCGCGGCCAATTGCTGCTGGGCAAGTTTGTCGGCCACGGCTTGATCCTGGCCCTGGCCACGTTCATCGGTTTTGGCTGCGCCATGCTGGCCATCGCCCTGTTGGTGGATGATGTCCAGTTGAGCCTGCTGCTCTGGGCTTTCGGTCGCTTCATGCTGTCCAGCACGCTGTTGGGCTGGGTGTTCCTTGGGCTGGCCTATGTGCTGAGCAGTTTGTCGGCAGAGAAATCCACCGCGGCCGGGCTGGCGCTGGGGGTGTGGTTCTTCTTCGTGCTGGTGTTCGACCTGGCGTTGCTGGCGCTGCTGGTGCTGAGCGAGGGGCGCTTCAGCCCGCAGCTATTGCCATGGCTGCTGTTGTTCAACCCTACCGACGTCTATCGGCTGATCAATCTGTCCGGATTCGATGCGGTGTCCAGCGGCGCCGCGGTGCTGACCCTGGGCAGCGACCTGCCGGTGTCGGGGCCTTGGCTCTGGTTGTGCCTGGGTTTATGGATGGCGGTCCCGTTGTGGCTGGCCTATCGGTTGTTCAATCGCCGGAGCCCGTGAATTTCAATCTTGATAAGGGAGCATGCAACGATGAACAAGGTGTACCTCAAGGGGGGCCGCCTCCTGGCCGGGTTATTGATGTGCCTGGCGCTGGCGGCTTGCGACAAAGCCGAGCCACCTGCGGCCAGCGAGGCGGCGCCAGGGTTCCATCCCAGTGACGAGTGTCATGTGTGCGGCATGATCATCACCGATTTTCCCGGCCCCAAGGGTGCGGCGGTCGGGGCGAGCGGCGTGAAGAAGTTCTGCTCGCCGGCGGAGATGCTGGGCTGGTGGCTGCAGCCGGAAAACCATCGGTCCGACGTCAAGCTATATGTCCACGACATGGGCCGCAGCCATTGGGACACGCCGGATGACGCCCACCTGATCGACGCTCGTAGCGCCTACTTCGTCATCGGCAGTGGGCTCAAAGGCGCCATGGGCGTGGTCCTGGCTTCGTTCTCCGATCCCCAGGCGGCACAAAAACTGGCGAGCGATACCGGCGGCCGGGTGCTGCGCCTGGAAGACATCGACCAGAAACTGCTGGGGCAGGCGAGCGCCATGGCGCCGATGAACCACTGATACTGCCTGCACACCGAACCGCTCTTGTGGCAAGGACGCTTGTGGAAGCAAAGCTTGCTCGCAATAGAGGCGCCTCGATTCTGCCAGACCGCATCGCCTTTATCGCGGGCAAGCCTTGCTCCCACATAGCGGGAGCAATCTCATCCCATGGAAGCGTCCACCCGCTACCCAAGTAGCATTCGTCGACCCGGCGCGGCTTCGTACACTCAGGGTTCCTATCACGCACCCGCCGGAGGCGACGATGCAGCAGGCCCAGAGCGAAGGTGTGGTGAGCGCCATGTCCCAGGCGACCGACGTCCAGCAGGTGGCCCAGGCGCTGGCGCGGCAGTTGTTGCACCCGCACCTGGGGTTCGTGCTGTTTTTCTGTTCCGCCGAATACGACTTGCCGGCCCTGGGCCAGGCGCTGTCCCAGAGTTTCGGCGGGATTCGCCTGGTGGGCTGCACCAGCGCCGGGGAAATCACCTCCCAGGGCTACGGCCGCAACTGCGTGACGGCGGTGGGTTTCGATCATCGGCACTTTTCCATCGCCGCCGAGTTGATCGGCGAAATGGAACACTTCAGCCTGATCGACGCCCAGCAAATGGTCGAGCGCCTGGCCAGCGGCTGTCGCAGCAACGCCTTGGCGCCGATCAAGGGGCACAGTTTCGCCTTGACCCTGCTCGATGGCCTGTCCAGTCGCGAGGAAATGGTGCTGGCGGCCTTGAGTGCCGCGTTGGGGGACATCCCGCATTTCGGCGGTTCGGCCGGCGATGACAACTACCTGACCCACACCCACGTCTACTTCGAAGGCCAGTTCCACAGTGGCGCCGCCGTGGTGCTGTTGATCAACACCTGGCTGGAATTCGAAGTCTTCACCACCCATCACATCCTGCCCAGGGAAGAGAAACTGGTGGTGACTGGCGCCGACAGTGCTTCGCGGCGGGTCTATGAGCTCAACGCCGAACCCGCCGCCGAGGAATACGCCCGGCACATCGGCGTGCCGGTGAGCGCCCTCGACTATCGGGTTTTTGCCGCCCATCCACTGGCGGTGCGCATCAACGACCAGTACTACGTGCGGGCGATCCAGCAGGTGCATCCGGACCTGAGCCTGAGTTTCTACTGCGCGGTGGAGAACGGCATCGTCCTCACCGCGATGACCCCCGGTCCCTTGCTGCACAACCTGCAAACGCTGTTCGAGGGCTTGCAGGCGCGCCTCGGCGATTTGCTGCTGACCATCGGCTGCGATTGCTTCCTCAGGCGCCTGGAGTTGGAAGATCGCGGCGGCCTGGAGCAGATCGGCCAGTTCCTGCGCGAACAACGGGTGATGGGGTTCAACACCTATGGAGAACAGTTCAATGGCATGCACATCAACCAGACGTTCACCGGAGTTGCCATTGCCCGACATCGCGTCCCCGGCCATCGCTGACCTACAGGCCCAGCTTGCCAGCCTGCAACATGAAAACCGCAAGTTGCGGCGCATCAACGAGGCGCTGATCGAGCGGGTGGAGTCCGGCGCCACCCGGGGCAACGACCCCTATGCGGCGTTCCAGCACTCGGTGGTGTTGGCCGAGCAGGTGCGTGAGCGCACCGACGCCCTGAACCAGGCCATGGCCGAACTCAAGGCCGGCAATCACTTGCTGGGCGAGGCGCGGCTGCGGGCGGAAACCGCCCACCGACACCTTATCGACGCCATCGAAAGCATCTCCGATGCATTTGTGCTGTTCGATGAGCAGCAACGTATCGTCCTGTTCAACAGCCGCTTCAAGGCCTTCTGGGCCAACAGCCGGGTGCGCATCATCGCCGGGATGCGCCTTTGCGAGGTCAAGCGCTTGATGACCGCCAACGGGCTGTTCAGCGAAGAACCTCGTGGCCAGGCCGACGAGCACGTGTTGTATCGCTTGCAGAACGGGCGCTGGCTGCAAGTCAGCGAGCGGCCGACCCAGGAAGGCGGGCGGGTGATCCTGTTTACCGACATTACCGACGTCAAGCTCAGCGAAACCGTGCGTCGCGAGCAGGCCATCGCGCAGAAATCCCACCTGTTGCAGCGGGCGGTGGACAACCTGTCCCAAGGCGTGGCGATGGTCAACGCCCAAGGCGTGCTGGAGCTGTGGAACCGGCGCTTCCTCGAACTCAGTGGCCTGGCACCGGTGGCGGCCCATCGACCATTCAATGAGGTGATCGGCGACAGTGAGTTGCAGCTGCTGACCCCGGCCAGTCGCGACAGCAACGGCCGGCTGGTCCACGAATGCGAGCAGCGCCTGTCCGATGGCCGGGTCCTGGAGATTCGCACGCATCCGTTGCCCACCGGCGGCTACGTCAACACCTTCACCGACATCACCGAGCGCTACCAGCACGCCGAGGCACTGAGCGAAAGCGAGCGCTGGATCCGCCTGATCACTGACCATGTGCCGGCGCTGATCGCCTACCTCAACGCCGACCTGGTCTACGAGTTCACCAACAAGGTCTACGAGCAATGGTATTGCTGGCCCCGTGGCGTGATGCTCGGCCAGAGCCTGCGCGAAGCCCATAGCGAGCAGCATTACCAGCGCCTGGAAGCCTATGTGGCGCGGGCGTTGGCGGGGGAGAGCGTCACCTTTGAATTCGCCGAGACCAACATCAACAACCAGGAGCGCTACATGCTGCGCTCCTACGTGCCTAACCGTTTGGCCAATGGCGAAGTGGTGGGGATTTTCGTGCTGATCCGCGACATCACCGAGCGCCGCCGCACCGCCGAAGCACTGCACCAGGCTTATCAGAACCTGGAACAGCGGGTCCAGGAACGCACGGCCGAACTGACCACCCTCAACGACCAGTTGCTACGCGAGATCGACGAGCGCAGCCGGGTGGAGTTGCGCCTGCGAGAGGCGAAGCGCGAGGCCGAGCAGGCCAACCTGTCGAAGACCAAATTCCTCGCGGCGGTCAGTCATGACCTGCTGCAACCGCTCAACGCCGCCCGGTTGTTCACCAGTGCCTTGCTTGAGCGCCGCGAACCGGTCGCCAATGCGCAACTGGTGCGCAACGTCAGCAACTCGCTGCAGGACGTGGAGAACTTGTTGGGCACCCTCGTGGACATCTCCAAGCTGGACGCCGGGGTGATCAAGGCCGATGTCGCGCCGTTCGGCCTCAGCGAGCTGCTGGACAATCTGGCCGCCGAATACGCTCAGATCGCCCGCAGCGAAGGGCTGGAGTTGCACTTTGTCGGCTGTTCGGTGCTGGTGCGCAGCGACATGCAATTGCTCGCGCGGATCCTGCGCAACCTGCTGAGCAATGCCATTCGCTACACCCCCAGCGGCCGGGTGGTGCTGGGCTGCCGCCGACATCGCCAGCGGGTGTCGATCCAAGTCTGGGACAGCGGCATCGGCATTGCCGAGAACCGCCTGGAGGAAATATTCCAGGAGTTCAAGCGCGGCGACGTCCAGCGTCCGAACCAAGACCGTGGGTTGGGCCTGGGCCTGGCAATTGTCGAGAAAATCGCCGGGATCCTCGGGCACCGGATCCAGGTGCGCTCCTGGCCGGGCAAGGGCTCGATGTTCGCCATCGACGTACCGCTGAGCGCCACCGCGCCCAAGCCGTTGCCGTGCCTGGACATGAGCGAGCCGATGCTCGAACGTCTGCGCGGGGCGCGGGTCTGGGTGCTGGATAACGACGCGGCGATTTGTGCGGGCATGCGCACCTTGCTGGAGGGTTGGGGTTGCCAGGTCGTGACCGCGTTGTCGGAACAGGACCTGGCCTGCCAGGTGGACAACTACCACGCCGAGGCCGACCTGCTGATTGCCGACTATCACTTGGACCATGATCAGAACGGCATGGACGCGGTGGCCCGGATCAATGCCCGCCGGGCTTCACCGATCCCGGCCATGATGATCACCGCCAACTACAGCAACGAACTCAAGCAGCAGATCCGCGAGCGCGGGCACACCCTGATGCACAAGCCGGTGCGGCCGATGAAGCTCAAGATCGCGATGAGTCATCTGCTAGGCCAGTCCTAGAACCATTAAGCCGAACGGCTGTGTGGGAGCAAAGCTTGCTCGCGATACAGGCGCCTCGGTTCCCTGGAAGACCGCGCCATCTTCATCGCGAGCAAGCTTTGCTCCCACAGCTACGGTGTGGTGCCTTTCACCGCCGCAAATAAGCCCCGAAATCAATATCCCCGGCACTGAGGATAGCCTGTACCCGGTTGTGCACATTGAGCTTGCGCAGGATCGCCGAGACGTGGGCCTTGACCGTGGTTTCGGCGATGTCCAGGGTGTAGGCGATCTGCTTGTTCGACTCGCCCTTGGTCATGCGTTCGAGCACCAGCAGTTGCTTGCGGGTCAAGGCCTGGAGCAGTTCCGGTGGGAAGGCCGGGGTTTCGTTCAGGCGGCGGCCCATCGGGCTTTTCTGCGTGCGGATGATGTCGGGCGGCAGGTACACGTTGCCGTTGAGGATCTGCTCGATGGCGTCGGTCATCTGCGAGCGTGGCGAGGATTTGGTGATGAAGCCCACCGCGCCATAGGTAATGGCTTGCAGCACCACTTGTTTGTCTTGCTCGGCGGAGACGATCACCACGGGGATGGTCGGTGCCTCGTTGCGCAGGTTGATCAGGCCATTGAGCCCGTGCATGCCGGGCATGTTCAGGTCCAGCAGGATCAGGTCCAGGTCGTCGTGCTCGGCGGTCAATGCCAGGGCACTGTCCAAGTCGGCGGTCTCCATGACCTCGCTGCCCGGAAAACCGTCGCTGATGACGTTGTGGATGGCTTCGCGAAACAGTGGGTGATCGTCGGCTATCAGGATTTTATACATGGCCATTCACCTCGTTATTGTCGTGTGGGGCAGGGCAGTTACGCGCATTTCTGTGCAAAATCAGGGAAAGGGTTCGGGCCGGGCCGCTTGCAGGGGCAGGTTGGCTGCCTCCCAGGCGTCGAGGCCATCGCGGTACCAATACAAATGCTTATAGCCCATGGCAGCGGCGCGTTTTACCGCGTTCCAGCTTAACCAGCAATCGGCGCGGCAATAAAAGACCAGCGGTCGATCCAACCGCCCGCCGGTGGCCGTGCGCAGGTGATGGCTGAAGTAGTCCTGCCAGGTCGGGTCGAGATCGCCGTCTCCGGTATTGGCCAGCCATAAGCTGCCGGGGAGGTTGGCATGGGGTTCGTTGTCGATGAAACGCCCCTGGACCCACGGGCGACGATAAACGTCGATCAGCTGCGGGGGTTGGGCTTGGTTGAGCAGGCGTTGCAGGGCCTGGGTGTCGAGGGTCTGGGCGCCGTCGACCGTGGCGGGCGTCGGGCTGCGGTATTGGGCGATGCGATAGCCTTGCGCCGAAAACAGTACGGTCTCGGCCTGGGCGACATTCAGCGCCAGGCCCAGCAAGAGGATCGCCAGCAAACGGGGCATAGGATTTATCCTTTTTGTTATGCGCCCATTACATGCCAGGGTCGAGGTCTTGTGAATGCGACCATAGACAGGAAAACCGGTACTAAAGTAGTAATTTGAGTGTTAACGACCCGCACGACATGGAGAACATGCACCGAACCCTGTGGGAGCAAAGCTTGCTCGCGATAACGGTGTGCCAGTCAACATCAATTCTGGATGAACCGCCGCCATCGCGAGCAAGCTTTGCTCCCACAGACTGTCTGTGCAACGAGGCGTCAGCTGCCGGCCTTGCGCAACGCCGCATGCTGCGGATTGAACGTCCACACCGCCAACAGCGCGAACACCAGGGTCAACCCCACGCACACCACCATCGCCAGCAGGTTGAACTGCTCATACAGCGCAAAACGCACCAATTCCACGCCATGGGTGAACGGGCTGACCGCGCAGAGCCAATAGAGCCACGGGCTGGCTTCCTGCATTTTCCACAGCGGGTATAGCGCCGAAGACAGGAAGAACAGCGGGAAAATCACGAAATTCATCACCCCGGCAAAGTTCTCCAGTTGCCGGATGGCATTGGACAGCAACAAGCCCAGGGCGCTGAGCATCAGGGCCACCAGCAGCAGGGCCGGCAAGGCCAGCAGCAGGCCCATGGCCGGCGGTTGGATGCCGTACAGCCAGGCGATGGCGAGAAAGGCGTAGACCTGCAACAGCGAGATCAGCGACGTCGCCAGCAACTTGCTCGCCAGCAGGAAAGCCCGCGGTAGGGGGCTGGTGAGCAGGACGCGCATGCTGCCCATTTCCCGGTCGTAGACCATCGACAGCGAGCCCTGCATGCCGTTGAACAATAGGATCATGCAGGCCAGCCCCGGTACGATGTACACCTCGTAGGGGATGTAGGTGTCGTAGGGCGCGATGATGGCGATGCCCAATGCCGCGCGAAAACCGGCGGCGAACACCAGCAGCCACAGCAGTGGTCGGACCAGGGCGCTGAGCAGCCGGGTACGTTGCAGCACAAAGCGCAGCCATTCGCGCATGACGATGCCGCTGAAACAGTGCCAATACGCGTTCATGGCCGGACTCCCGAGGCGGTCAAATGGGTGAAGGCCGAACCGAGGGTGCCACCGTGTTCCAGGCTCACCGCATCGGCCTGGCCGCTGGCGACCAAGCGGCCCTGGTGCACGATCAACAGGTCGTCGCTGGGCTGCACTTCGTCCAGCAGGTGAGTGGTCCAGAGCACACTGATGCCCTGTTCGCTGCACAGTTGCCGGATGTGCAGGCCCAAGGCGAGGCGGCTGGCCGGATCGAGGCCGACGCTGGGTTCGTCCAGCAGCAACAGGCGCGGCTCATGGAGCAGGGCGCGGGCGATTTCCACCCGGCGCCGATGCCCGCCATTGAGGTCGCGCACCCGCTCGTGGCGGCGCTCGATCAGGTGCTGGCGGGTCAGTTCGGCATCAAGACGGACGCTGCCCTGGCGCCGGGAAAAACCATGCAGCGCCAGGTGATAGCGCAGGTTCTGGTCGATGCTCAGGTCCAGGTCCAGGGTGCTCTGTTGGAACACCACGCCCAACTGGCGCAAGGCCGGGCGCGGTGATTTTTGCAGGGAGTGACCGCCGACGCGGATGTCACCGCGTTGCAGGTCGTACAGGCGCGTGAGCAGGGCGATCAGCGTCGACTTGCCGGCGCCGTTGGGCCCCAGCAGCGCTGCGAAACGTCCGGCGGGCAGGCTGAAGTTCATCTGCTTGAGGGCTTCGCGTGCGCCATAGGCAAAGCTCAGGTCGCTGACTTCCAGGGCGTTCATGGCGTGACCACCACGCCCCAAGGGTAGCGCCCGACTTTCACCGACTTCAGGACTTTGCGGCTCTCTACATCGATCACCGAAACATCGCCGCTCACGCCATTGGTCGCCAGCAATTGCTTCTGGTCCGGGGTGAACGCCAGTTGCCAGACCCGTCGACCCACCAGCAGGTAATCCAGTACTTCGAAGGTCTTGGCGTCGATCACCGCCACATGGTTGGCCGGGCCCAGGGCGACGAACGCCAGCTTGCCGTCAGCACTGAGCTTGATGCCCACCGGCTGCACTTTGTCCGGGTGCACACCCTTGATCTGGAACGTCAGGGTCTTGAGCACCTGGCGCGTGGCGACGTCGAGAATGGTCAACGACCCGCCGATCTCCGCCGAGGCCCAGAGCTGCGTGCCGTCGCGATTGAATTCGACGAAGCGCGGCCGTTGGTCGACGAGGGTGTTGTCGGCCAGGGTCTGGGTGCTGGTGTCGATCCAGTGCAACATGTTCGTGGTTTCACTGGTGTTGACCGCCCACTTGCCGTCGGGGCTGACGGCCATGCCTTCGGGCTCGACACCCACGCCAATCTGGCCCAGCACTTCGGAGGTCTGGGTGTCGATCACCGTGACCAGGGCGTCGTCTTCGTTGGACACGTAGAGCCAGCGGTCGTTGGGGTGCAGGGCGAACTGCTCCGGGTCCTTGCCGGAGGGCAGTTCCTTGATGATCTTGCGGGTGGCGACGTCCATCACCTGGACTCGGTCCGAATCGCTGGCGCAGATGTACAGCAGGCGACTGTCGTGGGACAGCAACAGACCCCGGGGACGCTGGCCCACCGGCAGGGTCTCGATGACTTCCAGGCTTTGCATGTCGATCAGGCTGAGGCTGTTGTCTTTCTCGTTGGACACCCAGGCGATGCTGGCGGCCGCGGGGCCGGCGGCGAGCAA
Organism: Pseudomonas sp. Soil_N_39; assembly: GCF_057655955.1. Taxonomy (NCBI): domain Bacteria; kingdom Pseudomonadati; phylum Pseudomonadota; class Gammaproteobacteria; order Pseudomonadales; family Pseudomonadaceae; genus Pseudomonas; species Pseudomonas sp. Soil_N_39. The sequence continues at coordinate 35,874 of NZ_JBDGLI010000014.1, read as the reverse complement.
CGCAGCGCCCAGGGCGAGGGCTTTGCACAACTGGGCCGGTTGGAGCAGGGAGCGGCGCATGGCGGTTTTCCTTATTGTTGTTATCGATCAGGGGTAACGGCAGCTCACTTCGGGCCGGTCATGGCCCAAGCTGTCCATTTCATTGGAAGGGTGCAGGAAACCGTCCTGGGGCGAGGTGCTCACCAGTGCCCGGGGCTGGACCAGGGGAATCGGCTGGCGCAACTGGCCGTTCCACGGCCGGTAGCTGAGCTTGCGACCCTTGAAACCGTCCAGGGGCAACTGGTCGCTGAGGGCCAGTTGGCGGATGGCGAACGGGTCGTCCTGACGCAGTTTGCTCACGGCGGCGGCGATGCTGCGCACGGCGATCCAGGCGGCGAAGTCACGGTCGTTCATCCAGCGTCCGGCCAGGGCTTCGAAGCGTTTTTGCAATTGCGCCGCGCCGTAGGTTTCAACGGTCTTGTGCCAGCCGGTGGGCGTCAGCCCTTGGGTGCCGGCCACTGGGCGCGGGTACCAGGTCTGGTAGGGCAGGTATTCGCCGAAGTCGCCGCGCTCGTCGGCCACCAGCACCACATCGTACTCGGCAGTCTGGGTGAACAGCGGCATGTCGGCCTGGGCGCTGCGGCGCTGGTCGTTGTCGAACTGCCAGGCTTTCTCGGCGACGATCTTCATGCCGAAGCGTTTCATGGCTCGGCGCAATGCGGCGGCATAGGCCTGGTCCTCGGGCGTCTGGCCAACGATCAGCAAGGTCCGCTGCCATTTGCGCACCACGCTGAACTGCACCAGGGCATCGGCAAGCATGGCGCGGTCGGGCAGGCTGTGCAGCACGTTGCCCAGACAGTCGGTGGTGCGCAGGCTGTCGTCGGGGCTGCCGGCGTTGAACAGCAGGCTGTCGGGCAGGGCGGCGCTGAGCTGGCGCAGGCTGGCGGCCGGTGCGTTGACCACGAACAGCCGCAGGCCCTGGTCGTGTTGGGCACGGGCGGCCTGGAGCAAAGCTTCGGGACTGTCGACGCTGGCGCTTTCCAGGCGGTAGTCGTGCTTGAGAAAACGCCCAGTGCTGTTGCTGTCGACGATCGCCAGCTCAGCGCCGCGCAACCCGGCATCGGCCGGTTCGGCAATGACGTTGGAGAGCAGCGGGCCCGGGTCGGGACGATAACCCAGGTAGCCGATGCGCACTTGCAGCGGCGTGGCCTCGCCTGCGTGAGCGGTTGCCGCTGCCAGCAGAATAACCAGGGCGTAACTGACGAGCCGGCGCATGACGTCCTCCATTGCGGGTAGCGCCAGCATAGGAAGGCGATGGCCCTGGGGAAATATGCAGAAAGTACCGCCGGGGCAGTACCAAGGTAGTAACTCGCCGTGGAGGCCGGGGTTTTAGGATGCAAGGCAATCGTCATTGACCAGGAGGGGACAGACCATGCGGATTCTCAAGACCCTGCTGCTGCCGTTGCTGCTGATCCTGAGTTTGATCGGGGTTGACCGTCCCAAAACCTGGAAACCCCCAAGCCCCCCTGTGGGAGCGAGCTTGCTCGCGATGACGACGGCACAGCCAATACTGAGGCCGACTGAACCACCGCTATCGCGAGCAAGCTCGCTCCCACAGGGGGTAGGTATCAATTCAGGGGTGGAACGCTAGCCATGTCAGCCCTCTGGCGTATCAACCTCTGGGTGTCAGCCTTCTTCGCCCTGGTCACCCTGGCCTGTGCCGTCCTGTTGTTGCATCAGGCCACGGCCGATGTGAAACGAGAGCTGCAATCGGCCGAGTCGGTGGTGCATTACCTGCGCGAAACCGCCGAGCGCGACCCAGCCAGTCTCCAGCCGCGGTTGACCGGCAGCCTGCGTCATGTGCGGGTCCGTTGGCTGGCCCCTGGGGAGCGGTTCCGGGCGGATGAAGACGGGATGAAGGCCTGGTTCGGCCGCCGTCTACTGGACGACGGCCCCGCAGCCCAGGTGGTGGAGTTGCCTGACGGTCGACGGGCGTGGATTGCGGTCGATCCACGGGACGAAATCGACGAGATTATCGATTCGTTGGTGCAACTGTTGTACGTCTGCGCCTTGGCGTTGTTGCTCAGTTTGCTGGTGATCCGCTGGGCGGTCCGCCGGGGCATGCGTCTGCTCGATGAGTTGCTCCATGCGTTGCGTCAGGTGTCTGCCGGGAACCTGCAGGTGCGTCTGGGCTCTGACGGTCTCCCGGAAGCGCAGCAGCTGGCAGGGCATTTCAACCGCATGACCGCTGCCTTGGCCGAGGCCCAGGCCGATAACGCCCGGCTCACCCAGGCCTTGCTGGCCGTGCAGGAGCAGGAGCGCACCCGGCTGGCCCAGACCCTGCACGACGACCTGGGTCAATACGTGGCCGGCATTCGTGCCCGCGCCTGCCTGTTGCGGCTGGTGATGGATCAGCCGTCGGCGCTGGAGCAGACCGTCCGCCAGCTCGAAGACCATTGCGAGCATTTGCAACACGGTTTTCGGGCACTGGTGCATGACTTGTACCCGGTGGTGTTGCAGCACCTGCCATTGTGCGAGGCCATCGGGCTGTTGGCCGGGCAATGGCAGGCAACCCAGGGCATCGCCTGTCAGCTGCGGATCGACGAAGCCCTGCCGCCTATGTCCGGGGCGGACAAGACCCACCTGTATCGCTTGTTGCAGGAGGCGCTGACCAACGTTGCCCGGCATGCCGGTGCCACCCAGGTGCGGATTCGCCTGCAACATCGCGCCGGGCGCCTGCGGTTGCTGGTGCGCGACAACGGCCGCGGTGCGACACAACCATCGCGCGCCGGTGTGGGCTTGCACTCGATGTCCGAACGGGCGCGCAGCCTCGGCGGTGAGTTGCGCATCATCAGCCAGCCTGGCGCCGGTTGGGCGCTGGCTTTGAATATTGCCCTGGAGGCGTGATGAATATTTTGTTGGTGGATGACCATGCGGTGGTTCGGCAAGGCTACGCCAGCCTGCTGCGGGTGTTGATGCCGGACCTGCAGGTCCGCGAAGCGGCCAGCGGTGAAGAGGCGCTGAGCCAGGTGCAGGAACAGGTGCCTCACCTGGTGATCATGGACTTTGGCCTGCCCGGTATCAGTGGCCTGGAAACCACCCGCCGGCTGCGCCAGCGTCTGCCGCAATTGCGGGTGTTGTTCTTCAGCATGCATGACGAACTGCCGCTTGTGCGCCAGGCATTGGACGCCGGCGCCGCGGGCTACCTGACCAAGAATTCGGCGCCCCAGGTGCTGGTGGAAGCGGTACGCCGGGTGCTGGCCGGCCATGCCTACATCGAACAGTCCCTGGCCACGCAACTGGCCTGCGCCAGCTCCCGGCAGGCTGTCGACCCGCGCCTGCAATGCATGACCCAACGGGAGTTGGAGATCTTCGTCATGCTCGCCAAGGGCACCCCGGCCCGTACCATCGCCGAACAGCTATGCATCAGCGCCAAGACCGTGTCCAACCACCTGACGCTGCTCAAGAGCAAGTTGCGGGTCAGTTCCCATGCCGAGTTGGTGCATTTGGGGATTGATATGGGGGTGGTGCGGGTGGCGGGGTGAAAATGCGCACTCGAAAAGTGATGATGATCCCTTGTGGCGAGGGGATTTATCCCCGCTAGGCTGCGCAGCAGCCCCAAGACCACCACCTCACAGCGTCAGACTCACTCAATTGAATGTATCGGAGGCTGCTGCGCAGCCTAGCGGGGATAAATCCCCTCGCCACAGGGTTGTGTGTCTCTGGAGCCTTCACTGATCCCAGGAAGACGGGCACCCCGTACAGCCTTGCATATTCGCATCCTGGAAATTCCCATAATGCTGGCGAGAACCGCTCAAGTTGGCCTGTTCCAGGTTGCTTTCGCCGAGCTTGGCTTCCTGCAGGTTGGCGTCGCGCAGGTCGGCGCCCTTGAGGTCGGCCTTGCTCAGCCAGGCCATTTCCAGGTCCGCCGCCTGCAGATTGGCCTCGTGCAGGCGGGCGCCGGACAGGCGGGCAAACTGCAGGTAGGCCGCCGTCAGGTCGGCACGCTGGAACTGCGCGCCCTGGGCGAACAGGCCCCAACCCTGGATTGCCGTGAGCTTGGCACCGCTGAAGTCCGCCAGGCGCAGGTTGCTTTGCTGCAGGCTGGCACGGGTCAGGTTGGCGCCCTGTAGCCGGGCTTTCTCAAGGTTGGCCAGGTCCAGCCGCGCGTGCCGCAGGTCGGCATCACGCAGGTCGGCGCCGCTGAGGTTCATCTTGCGCAAGTCCTGGTTCGCCAGTTTTGCGCCCCGCAGGTTGGCGCCGGGGCATTGGCTGGATTCGGCGATGAGGCAGCCGTTGATTGTCAGCGGGGTGTCGGGGTCATCGGCATTGGCAAAGGCGCCGATGAACAGAAGCAGCAGTGGTAATGATTTCATGGCATGAACTCAGGCAATTGTGGGGCGGGCTTGCTCGCGATGGCGGTGTGTCAGTCAACATCATTGCTGAATGAGTCGCCGCTATCGCGAGCAAGCTCGCTCCCACAGGAGAGGGTGTTTTAGCTCAGTTACTTCTGCGCTGTGGCCTTATCCCAGCTCGGAATCTTGAACACCCAGAACGAGCCACCCTGGGCCACGGGTTTGGTCAGTTCGGCCATGTCGCCGCCCCACAACGGCACGGCGCCGCCATAGCCGACGGTTACGCCGATGAACTGCTCGCCGTCCTGTTCCCAGGTGATGGGCGGGGAGACAATGCCGCTGCCGGTCTGGAATTTCCACAGCTCCTTGCCCGTTTTCGCATCGAAGGCCTTGAAGAAGCCGTCGCCGGTGCCGGTGAACACCAGGTTGCCCTTGGTCGCCAGCACGCCGGCCCACAGCGGCAGCGGTTCCTTGTGCTCCCACACCACTTTGCCGGTGGTGGGGTTCATCGCCCTCAGGCTGCCAACGTGATCGTCGTACATGCGTTTGATACGGAAGCCCATACCCAGGTAAGCCGAGCCTTTCTTGTAGTTCACTTCCTCGGTCCAGTATTCCTCTTTCCACTGGTTGCCGGGGACGTAGAACAGGCCGGTGTCCTGGCTGTAGGCCATGGGGTTCCAGTTCTTGCCGCCGAGGAATGGCGGCGAGACTTCCACCGGCTTGCCCTTGGTCTCACCGGGCAATGGCTTGGCTGGACGCTGGCCGGGGTTTTCCACGGGGCGGCCGGTCTTCAGGTCGATGTGGCTGGCCCAGGTGATGTTGTCGACGAAGGGGAAGGCGTTCTGCAGCTTGCCGTTGTTGCGGTCGACCACGTAGAAGAAACCGTTGCGGTCGGCGTGGGCGGTGGCCTTGACCACCTTGCCGTCCTTGTCCTTGTAGTCGAACAGCACCAGCTCGTTGTTGCCGGAGAAGTCCCAGGCGTCGTTGGGCGTGTGTTGGTAGAACCACTTCACCTCGCCAGTGCTCGGGTCGACACCGACCTGGCCCGAGGTGTAGAGGCTGTCGTAATCGTGAGGGTTGCCGTCCTTGGCCGTGCGTGCCCAGGTGTTCCATGGGCCGGGGTTGCCCGCGCCGACGATGATGGTGTTGGTCTCGGGATCGAAACTGGCGCTCTGCCAAGGTGCGCCGCCACCGTGGCTCCAGGCCTCGACCTTGCCGGTCTCAGTGGTTTTGTCGTCGGGCCAGGAGGGTGCCTTGACGTCGCCGGTCGGCGTGCTGTCCTTGCCGTTGAGGCGGCCCATGTGGCCTTCGACGAACGGGCGCATCCAGACTTCTTCGCCGGTGTCCGGGTCGCGGGCGAACAGTTGCCCGACCACACCGAATTCGTCACCGGAACTGCCGTGGATCAGCAGGACCTTGCCACTGGTCTTGTCCTTGATCAGCACCGGGGCGCCGGTCATGGTGTAGCCGCCGGCGTGGTCGCCGAACTTCTTGTTCCACACCACCTTGCCGGTGTTTTTATCCAGGGCGACCACCCGCGCGTCGAGGGTGCCGAAGTAGATCTTGTCGCCATAGATGGCTGCGCCGCGATTGACCACGTCGCAGCACGGGCGAATGTTGTCCGGCAGTCGGTGGTTGTAGGTCCACAGGCGCTTGCCGGTCTTGGCGTCGAGGGCGAACACCCGCGAGTACGAGCCGGTGACGTACACCACGCCGTCGCTGACGATGGCCTGGGATTCCTGGCCGCGCTGTTTCTCGTCGCCGAATGAGTAGGACCAGGCCGGGGTCAGCTTGAACACATTCTTGTCGTTGACCTGGGCCAGCGGGCTCCAGCGCTGGGCGTTGGTGCCCATGCCGTATTGCAGCACGTCCTGGGTGGTCAGGTGATCGTTGGCGATGTCTTCCCAACTGACCCCTGATGCTGCGGCTTTGGCCAAGGGGCTCAGCGACAGACTGCCGGCCAGCAGCAAGGCAACGGTCAGGGCGGAGAGGACGGGTAGCGTTTTTATTCTCATGGTGGCAGTTCCCAGTGAAAGGTTTTGGCCTGACTAGGTTGGGTCGCGCCGGGGCCCGCCGATACGGAAAAAGTCCCGCCTTTGCCGGGAAAACTTCCCGAACCGCCTGTCTTTGCGACTTGCGTCGGATGGCCTGCTACCAAGGAACTAGACCCCGGCCACCAAAGCAGCATTCGGCTGGTGGCACAGGGTTCCTAAGATGACGGCACGGCCTCTGCCAAGAGGTCTTGCGTGCAATCCAGAGGGCATAACAATGACAACAAAACGCAACGCCATCATCGCGACCGCATTTCTGATGGGGCTGACCGGCGCAGGCTCCGCATGGGCCCATGGCAACGTAGTGCCCCAAGCAGTGGAAACCAAGGGTCTGACTCCGATCAAGGACACCAACTTGCCGTTGGATGCCGACGGATGGGCTGCCCAGAACCCGTATCGCAATTCCCCCGAGCGTGACAAGGCCGTGGAAATCGGTGCCTCGGCCTACAACCAGAACTGCGCGGCCTGCCATGGCCTGGAGGCCAAGTCCGGCGGGATCGCCCCGGACCTGCGCATGCTCGACGCCGCCGAAGCCGGCGATGAGTGGTTTGTCGAGCGCGTGCGCCACGGTGCGGTGCGCGACGGCCGGGTCTACATGCCGAAAATGGCCGACTACCTGAGCCAGGAAGCCTTGTGGGCGGTGCGCACCTATCTCGACAGCGTGCACGTCGAGGAGTGATCGCCATGCGCCTGTTCGCGTGGGTAATCTGCAGCCTGCTGCTATGTGTCCAGGCGGTGCAGGCGCAGGTGCGCAGCTACGACCAGATGATCGTCGCTGGTGAGTTGAAGGTCGCGGTTTACAAAGACTTCGCACCCTACAGTTTTGAAGACCAGGGCCAGCCCCGGGGTGTCGATGTTGAATTGGCGCAGGCTTTGGCCAAGGCCATGGGCGTGCGTCTGAAACTGATGTGGGCACCGCCCGGCGAAAAGCTCGATGACGATCTACGCGACTACATCTGGCGCAGCAGCCCGCTGCACGACCGACAACTGGCCGACTTGATGATGCGTGTGCCGTACGATCACGACTACGTGCAAAAACGCAACGATATCGGTGAGCTGGAAAATGCCCAGGTGGTGATGTTCGGGCCTTATCAGCAGGAGTGCTGGCAGGTCGCGTATGACCGTCGTCGACTGGATTCGGTGGGCAGCGTCGCGGTGTTCCAGCAACACCCCATCGGGGTGGAAGTCGACAGCGTGCCGTCGTTCTACCTGACCTCGGTGTTCAATGGCATGCTCAGCGCCAGGACCCGCCATTACCCCAGCGTTGCCAAAGCCTTTGGGGCCATGCAGGCCGGGGAGGTCGACGCTGTCATGGCCATGCGCGGGGAAGTCGACTGGCAAGTGCATGAGGCGGCCGATCCGCAACTGGCACTGGCGGAGAATGCCTATCCGAACATGGGCAAGCAACGCTGGGAAATCGGCATGGCGGTGCATGAAAGCAACCGTCAGTTGGCCTATGCGGTGGAAGAGGCGCTGGAAGGCTTGATCCGCGACGGCAGCCTCAAGGCAATGTATGCCCGCTATGGCCTGCGCTACGAAGTACCCGAGATGTACCAATAGGAGCGCAGGGATGAACTGGCGAGCGTATGGCCTGCTGTTGTGGTGCCTGCCGTGGCTGGCGATGGCGGTCGAGCCAGGGAAGGATCCGGTGCCGTCGGTGATGTGGGCCTTTTATCACAAACAATTGCTGGGGGACGCGCCGTTCGTGTTCGACGACCGGGTGCGACTGCTGGCGCCACCCTTTGCCGAAGACGCGCGCCAGGTGCCGCTGGAAATCGATGCCCGGGCATTTACTGGCGACGTTGTGCGGGTGCTGGCCTGGGCGGAGCTGAACCCGTTGCCGAAAATCGTCGACTTCCAACCGGGGGAGCGGGTGCTGCCCTGGCTGTCGATCCGCATTCGCATCGAACAGGCCACGCCGTTGCGCGCCGCCGTGCAGACCCGCGATGGCCTGTGGCACGTCGGTTCGACCTTGATCGACGCGGCGGGTGGTGGCTGCACCGCTCCTAGCGTGGTGCGCACCCAGCCGGGTTGGGAGGAGCATCTGGGCGAGGTGCTGGGCGGTCGTTATCCGCGAGGGGATTCGAGTCGCTTGCGCCTGCAAATTGCCCATCCGATGGACAACGGCCTGGTGAGCGGCATCCCGGAGTTCTTCATCAACCAGGCGCAACTGCTGGACGCTGACGGTCAGGTGTTGGCGCGCCTGGAGCTGTTCCCGGCGGTCAGCGAAAACCCCAACCTGGGCTTCGACATCCAAGGCCCGGGACAGACCCGCCTGGTGCTGCGCGACAACAGTGGCAACGCGTTCGAGGCGGCCATTCCCTGACCAGAAGGAGCGCACCATGCGCTGGCTGTTACTGATCTGTCTTGGCCTGTGCCTGCCGGCATGGTCCGCCACCGAGTATTCACTCAAGCCCCGGCAGATCGCCGAAGGCACCTGGCTGCTGGAAGGCAGCACCGAGAACTTTGCCAAGGCCAACGGCGGCAATATCGTCAATACGGCGTTCATCGTCACCGATGTCGGTGTGGTGGTGATCGACACCGGTCCGTCGAAACGTTATGGCGAGGCGCTGCGCCAGGCCATTGCGGTGACCACCGATAAGCCGGTCATCCAGGTCTTGCTGACCCATCATCACCCCGACCACGTATTGGGCAACCAGGCATTCAGCGACGTGCCCATCGGTGCCTTGGCGGGCACCACCGATCTGCTGCGACAACAGGGTGATGCGCTGGCGGAAAACATGTATCGGCTGGTGGGCGATTGGATGCGTGGCACTGAAGTGGTATTGCCGACCCAGGCGCTGGCGGCCGGGACGCTGACGGTGGGCAATCACTCGTTGCGCTTGTTGCAACTGGCCGGGCACACCGGGGCCGACCTGGCGATTCTCGACGAAACCACCGGCGTGCTGTTCGCCGGCGACCTGGTGTTCTACGAGCGCGCCCTGACCACCCCCAACAGCCCGGGGCTGGAGGTCTGGCTCAACGACCTGGACACCTTGCAGGCGTTGCCCTGGAAGCAGATCGTGCCCGGCCATGGCCCGGTTGCGACCAACGCCCGGCCTTTCTCGCAGATGCGCGACTACCTGGGCTGGCTCGACCAACTGATGCGCGACGGCGCGGCGCGGGGCGACGACATGGCCGAGATGATCCGCAGCCCCATCCCCGAGCGTTTTGCCGGGATCAGTTTGAGTCGCTATGAGTTGATTCGCAGCGTCAGTCATCTCTACCCACGCTATGAGCGGGCGGGGATGAAGCGGGTGGACACCCAACCCGAATGATTCCCGTGGCGAGGGAGCTTGCTCCCGCTGGGCTGCGCAGCAGCCCCTGTATCAGTCACCCCGGCTATCAATATTGACTGGGCCATTTTCAGGGCCGCTGCGCGCCCCAGCGGGAGCAAGCTCCCTCGCCACGGGGGGGCGCTGCTCCTCCACATGTACCAAGGAACTAGAAAACTCAACACAGCGGGCAATTGTTGGCGACGGCCCCGAGGCCAAGAATCTGTGGCAGACCGGGAAAATTTCCCGGGTATAACAATAACCGCAGAGGTAGCCGTCATGAGTCATCCCGCACGTCGCCAACCCTTCGCCGTGAGCCTGCTGCTCAGTGCCATGCTGCTGTCCGGTTCGGCCCTTGCAGCCGTGACCGATCAGGAAATTCTCCAGGACCCGAAAAACCCGCAGCAGGTCGTGACCAACGGCCTGGGCGTCCAGGGCCAGCGCTACAGCCCGCTCGATACCCTCAATGTCAATAACATCAAGGACCTGCGGCCGGTCTGGGCGTTCTCCTTCGGCGGCGAAAAGCAGCGTGGCCAGCAGGCCCAGCCGATGATCAAGGACGGGGTGATGTACCTCACCGGTTCCTATTCGCGGGTGTTTGCGGTGGATGCGCGCACCGGCAAGAAGCTGTGGCAATACGATGCGCGCCTGCCCGATGACATTCGCCCTTGCTGCGACGTGATCAACCGCGGCGTGGCCTTGTATGGCGACCTGGTGTTCTTCGGCACCCTCGACGCGAAACTGGTGGCCTTGAACAAGGACACTGGCAAGGTGGTGTGGAGCAAGAAGGTGGCCGACCACAAGGAAGGTTATTCCATCAGCGCCGCGCCCATGGTGGTGAACGGCAAGCTGATTACCGGGGTGGCCGGGGGCGAGTTCGGCGTGGTCGGCCAGATCAGCGCCTACGACCCGAAAAATGGCGAACTGCTGTGGACCCGTCCGACCGTGGAAGGCCACATGGGCTACGTCTACAAGGACGGCAAGGCGGTCGAGAATGGTATCTCCGGTGGCGAGGCCGGCAAGACCTGGCCGGGCGATCTGTGGAAAACCGGCGGTGCCGCGCCTTGGTTGGGCGGCTACTACGACCCGGAAACCAACCTGCTGCTGTTCGGCACCGGCAACCCGGCGCCCTGGAACTCCCACCTGCGCCCTGGCGACAACCTCTATTCGTCGTCGCGCCTGGCCCTGAATCCTGATGACGGCAGCATCAAATGGCACTTCCAGAGCACGCCTCATGACGGCTGGGATTATGACGGCGTCAACGAACTGATCTCGTTCAATTACAAGGAAGGCGGCAAGGACATCAAGGCGGCGGCGACCGCTGACCGTAACGGCTTCTTCTACGTGCTCGACCGCACCAACGGTAAATTCATCCGCGGTTTCCCGTTTGTCGACAAGATCACCTGGGCCACTGGCTTGGACAAGGAAGGGCGGCCGATCTACAACGAGGCCAGCCGTCCGGGCGCGCCGGGCAGCGAAGCCAAGGGCAGCTCGGTATTCGTGGCACCGGCCTTCCTCGGCGCGAAAAACTGGATGCCGATGGCCTACAACCAGGACACTGGGTTGTTCTACGTGCCGTCCAACGAATGGGGTATGGACATCTGGAACGAAGGCATCGCCTACAAGAAGGGCGCGGCGTTCCTCGGCGCAGGTTTCACCATCAAGCCGCTGAACGAGGATTACATCGGCGTGCTGCGGGCCATCGACCCCAAGACCGGCAAGGAAGTCTGGCGCCACAAGAACTTCGCGCCGCTGTGGGGCGGGGTCCTGACCACCAAGGGCAACCTGGTGTTCACCGGCACGCCTGAAGGGTTCCTGCAGGCGTTCAACGCCAAGACTGGGGAAAAGGTCTGGGAATTCCAGACCGGCTCCGGCGTGCTCGGCTCCCCCATCACCTGGGAAATGGACGGCGAGCAATACATCTCCGTGGTTTCCGGCTGGGGCGGCGCGGTACCGCTGTGGGGCGGCGAGGTGGCCAAGCGCGTGAAAGACTTCAACCAGGGTGGCATGCTCTGGACCTTCAAGTTGCCGAAGGACTTGGTGGCCAAGCGCTGAATTGAATCTGGGGCGGGTGCTGTCCTTGTGGCGACTGCTCTGTGGGAGCAAAGCTTGCTCGCGATGCAGTCGCCTCGGTTCCCTGGAAGACCGCATCGCCTTCATCGCGGGCAAGCCTTGCTCCCACAGGGGCGGTGCGTCGTTTCACCAAAAATCCTCGTCCCAATGCTTGAAACCTACGACCAAATAACGAGAGTCCCCCCTGCCAACGACGCATTCGTCCGGCTGGCGGGGCTCTCTACCATCGGCCTATCGCCTGTCCCGTGACAGGCATCGACCAGGCAGAGGCCCCATCATGATCTACGCACAACCCGGAACCCCAGGCGCCGTCGTTTCCTTCAAACCGCGCTATGGCAATTTCATCGGCGGCGAATTCGTCGCGCCGGTCAACGGCGAGTACTTCACCAACACGTCCCCGGTCAACGGCGAAGTCATTGCCGAATTCCCGCGTTCCAGCGCCGCCGACATCGACAAGGCACTGGATGCCGCCCATGCCGCCGCCGACGCCTGGGGCAAGACCTCGGTGCAGGACCGTTCCCTGGTGTTGTTGAAAATCGCCGACCGCATCGAGCAGAACCTGGAAATCCTCGCCGTCAGCGAAACCTGGGACAACGGCAAGGCCGTACGCGAAACCCTCAATGCCGACGTGCCGCTGTCGGCCGACCATTTCCGTTACTTCGCTGGCTGCATCCGCGCCCAAGAGGGTGGGGCGGCCGAGATCAACGAACTGACCACGGCCTATCATTTCCACGAGCCGCTGGGCGTGGTCGGGCAGATCATCCCGTGGAACTTCCCGCTGCTGATGGCGGCCTGGAAACTCGCCCCGGCCCTGGCTGCGGGTAACTGCATCGTGCTCAAGCCGGCGGAGCAAACACCGCTGTCGATCACGGTCTTCATCGAGCTGATCGCCGACCTGCTGCCACCCGGGGTGTTGAACATCGTCCATGGTTTCGGTCGCGAAGCTGGTGAAGCCCTGGCCACCAGCAAGCGTATCGCCAAGATCGCCTTTACCGGATCCACGCCGGTGGGTTCGCACATCATGAAGTGTGCGGCCGAGAACATCATCCCGTCCACCGTGGAACTGGGCGGCAAGTCGCCGAACATCTTCTTCGAAGACATCATGCAAGCCGAACCTGCCTTCATTGAAAAGGCCGCCGAAGGCCTGGTGCTGGCGTTCTTCAACCAGGGCGAAGTCTGCACCTGCCCGTCCCGGGCGCTGGTGCAGGAGTCGATCTACGAATCGTTCATGGCCGTGGTCATGAAGAAGATCGCCAAGATCAAGCGCGGCGACCCGCTAGACACCGAGACCATGGTTGGCGCCCAGGCGTCCCAGCAGCAATTCGACAAGATCCTGTCGTACCTTGAAATTGCCCAGCAAGAGGGCGCCGAACTGCTCACCGGCGGTGCTGCCGAGCGACTCGAGGGTGATTTGTCGAGCGGCTATTACATCCAGCCGACCCTGCTCAAGGGCCACAACAAAATGCGCGTGTTCCAGGAAGAGATCTTCGGCCCGGTGGTGGGTGTGACCACCTTCAAGGACGAAGCCGAAGCCCTGGCGATCGCCAACGACACCGAGTTCGGCCTGGGTGCCGGCCTGTGGACCCGCGACATCAACCGCGCCTACCGTATGGGCCGGGCGATCAAGGCCGGTCGTGTGTGGACCAACTGCTACCACCTGTACCCGGCCCATGCCGCGTTCGGTGGCTACAAGAAGTCCGGCGTGGGGCGTGAAACCCACAAGATGATGCTCGACCACTACCAGCAGACCAAGAACCTGCTGGTGAGCTACGACATCAATCCGTTGGGGTTCTTCTAACCCGAGACCACAGCACTACCCCCTGTGGGAGCGAGCTTGCTGTGGGAGCAAGGCTTGCCCGCGATACAGACGACTCGGTCAGCCGATCAGGCCGAGGGCGATTCATCGCGAGCAAGCTTTGCTCCCACAGCAGGCCCCACATTTGAATATGTATGCCCCTGAATTGATACCAACGCACCCCACCCACCGCTTCGAAAGTAGCATTCGAGCCCCAGGCTTGGCGTGCATTAATGACCTTGCCGGAATCGCCCGGTACAAGAAGAGGAAAGACCCATGTGGACTAAACCCGCGTACACCGACCTGCGTATCGGCTTTGAAGTGACGATGTACTTCGCTAACCGATGAGTGCCGGCCCGGCCTGGGACGTTCAGGCCGGGCTACCCCATTGGTCTGATTGCATTCACAGCGGGATGCTTTAGGCTCAAGGTATCCCCTGACAATAACAACAGGCTTACCGATGAGCCACGTAACTGAAAAGATGAGCCTCAGCCCGCTGCGCAAGTTCGTTTCTCCTGAAATCATGTTCGGTGCCGGTTGTCGGCACAATGTCGGCAACTACGCCAAGACCTTCGGCGCACGCAAAGTGCTGATCGTCACCGACCCCGGGGTCATCGCCGCCGGTTGGGTGGCGGACGTCGAAGCCAGCCTCCAGGCCCAAGGTATCGATTACTGCATCTACAGCGCGGTCTCGCCCAATCCGCGGGTCGAGGAAGTGATGCTCGGGGCCGACCTGTACCGGGAAAACCATTGCGATGTCATCGTCGCGGTGGGCGGTGGTAGCCCGATGGATTGCGGCAAAGGCATCGGCATTGTCGTTGCCCACGGCCGCAACATTCTCGAGTTCGAAGGTGTCGATACCCTGAACGTGCCCAGCCCGCCGCTGATCCTGATTCCCACGACGGCGGGGACGTCGGCTGACGTGTCGCAGTTCGTGATCATCTCCAACCAGCAAGAACGCATGAAGTTCTCCATCGTCAGCAAGGCGGCGGTGCCGGACGTGTCGCTGATCGATCCGGAAACCACCCTGAGCATGGACCCGTTCCTGTCCGCCTGTACCGGCATCGATGCGCTGGTGCATGCCATCGAGGCCTTCGTGTCCACCGGTCACGGCCCGTTGACCGACCCCCATGCACTGGAAGCCATGCGCCTGATCAATGGCAACCTGGTGCAGATGATCGCCAACCCGGCGGACATCGCCCTGCGGGAAAAAATCATGCTGGGCAGCATGCAGGCCGGGCTGGCGTTCTCCAACGCGATCCTCGGGGCTGTGCACGCGATGTCCCACAGCCTGGGCGGTTTCCTCGATTTGCCCCATGGCCTGTGCAACGCGGTACTGGTGGAGCACGTGGTGGCGTTCAACTACAACTCGGCACCGGAGCGTTTCAAGGTGATAGCCGAGACCCTGGGCATCGATTGCCGAGGGCTCAACCACCAGCAGATCCGCGGCCGCCTGGTGGAGCACCTGATTGCCCTCAAGCACACCATTGGCTTCCACGAGACCCTGGGCCTGCACGGCGTGAGCACCTCGGACATTCCGTTCCTGTCGCAACATGCGATGCACGACCCGTGCATCCTCACCAATCCTCGGGAGTCGAGCCAGCGGGATGTCGAGGTCGTCTATGGCGAAGCCCTCTGACGAGCAGCAAAAAGCCCTGGAGGGGCTGCTGGGACTGGGCAATCACTCGACGCGCAAGAGTCACTATCCGGAGCTGACGGCGCGCCTCGATGAGCTGGAACAGGCCCGGCGACACCTGCAACAGCTCAATGACCAACTGGAGCAGCGGGTGGCCGAGCGCACCGATGCGCTGTTGGAAGCCAACCACAACCTGCAGCAGCAGATTGCTCAGCGCGAGCTGGTTGAACAGCAATTACGCGACGCTCGGGACGTCGCCCAGGCCGCCAACCGCAGCAAGGACAAATACCTGGCCGCCGCCAGCCATGATCTGTTGCAGCCCCTCAACGCGGCCCGTCTGCTGATCGCCACGTTGCGTGAGCGCCAACTGCCTGCCGCCGAGCACGTGCTGGTGGAACGCACCCACCAGGCGCTCGAAGGCGCCGAAGACCTGCTCACCGACCTGTTGGACATTTCCCGGCTGGACCAGGCAGCGGTCAAGCCCGACCTGGCGCCATATAGGCTGGATGAGTTGCTGGGGCCACTGGTATCGGAGTTTCAATCGGTGGCCGGTGCCGCCGGGTTGGAGCTGCGGGCGCGGTTTGGTGACGAAGCGGTGCTGACCGACCTGCGGTTGATCAGCCGTATCCTGCGCAACCTGCTGAGCAATGCCTGCCGCTATACCGACCAGGGTGGCATTCTCCTGGCGGCCCGGCGGCGGGGAGGGCGCTTGAGCCTGGAAGTCTGGGACACGGGGCGCGGCATCGCAGCCGATTGCCTGGAGTCGATTTTCCTTGAATTCAACCAACTGGACGTCGGCCGGGCGGCGGATCGCAAGGGCGTGGGCCTGGGGTTGGCGATTGTCGAACGCATCGCCCATATCCTCGGCTATCGGGTGCAGGTGCGTTCGCGACCGGGGCGAGGCTCGGTGTTCAGTATCGTGGTGCCGCTGTCGGATGAAAAACCGCTGCCCATGGCGCTGGCCCCGGTACAGGCGGTCGCCGGCAACCCGCTGCCGGGGCGGCGCTTGTTGGTGATCGACAATGAGCTGAGCATCCTGCAAAGCATGGCCGCGCTGTTGGGGCAGTGGGGCTGCGACGTGTTGACCGCCACCGACGAGGCGGGTGCCCTTGACGTGCTGCAAGGCCGTGCGCCGGAGCTGATCCTGGCGGATTTTCACCTGGATCATGGGGTCGTAGGCTGTGAAGTGGTCAAGCACCTGCGCGAGCATTTCCACCAGGCGATCCCGGCGGTGATCATCACCGCCGACCGCAGCGACCAGTGCCGCCGCGCCCTGCGCAAGCTGGATGCACCGCTGCTCAACAAACCGGTCAAGCCTGGCAAGTTGCGGGCGGTGTTGAGTCAGATGCTTGGGTAGCGCCACTCCCGGAAATCCCATCAACCCTGAACCCCTGTGGGAGCGAGCTTGCTCGCGATAGCGGCCGATCAGTCAACATCATTGTTGAATGTCTCGGCCTCATCGCGAGCAAGCTCGCTCCCACAGGAGGTCTGCATCGGGCAAAGGGGATTGATATCAGGCTCACTGCCGATCAGGGCCATTAAAATGCCGTCATTTGGTCGGCGTTTTTGCCCAGAATGTAAAAATGCGCTTCGGTCTGTTTATTTCCTTATGTAAACTCCCCCCGCTGCGACAATCGGGCACGGCCACGTCAGGCCCGATGAGCACCGTTTGCAGCGTCCCTCACCCAGCTGAAGCCAAGACCTACAAGAAGTCAGCGCCGGAGAGACATAAACGAGAGGTCGACGAATGTGCTCGGCCCTGTAGGTCCATCCTCCAGTCCGTCTCGATCCCATCCCCCTGGCGTTGCTGGCCGTGGATGTGGTCTATCCTTGATCAGGACCGGTGGATGGAATGGCGTTCATCCTAGGGATACACACATGTTGAAGAAAACACACACGGCGCTACTGGGCCTGGCGATGGCGATGGGTCTTGCGACCACGCACGCCGCCGAGCCAAAAAAAGTGGATGTCTTGCTCATCGGTGGGGGCATCATGAGCTCGACACTCGGCGTCTGGCTCAATGAGCTGGAGCCGGGCTGGACCATGGAAATGGTCGAGCGCCTGGACGGTGTTGCCGAAGAGAGCTCCAACGGCTGGAACAATGCCGGTACCGGTCACTCTGCGCTGGCCGAACTGAACTACACGCCGGAAGACAAGAACGGCAAGGTTGATATCTCCAAGGCCATCGAAATCAACGAAGCCTTCCAGATCTCCCGCCAGTTCTGGTCCTGGCAGGTCAAGAACGGCGTGTTGAAGAACCCGCGTTCGTTCATCAACTCCACCCCGCACATGAGCTTTTTGTGGGGCGACGAGAACATCGCGTTCCTGAAGAAGCGCTACGAAGCCCTCCAGGCCAGCCCGTTGTTCGCCGGCATGCAGTATTCCGAAGATCGCGAGCAAATCAGCAAGTGGGTTCCGCTGATGATGCAAGGGCGTGACCCGAGCCAGAAAGTCGCGGCTACCTGGAGTCCCCTGGGTACTGACGTGAACTTCGGCGAAATCACTCGTCAATTCGCGGCTTACCTGCAAACCAAGCCGAACTTCTCCCTCAAGCTGTCCAGCGAAGTGGAAGAGATTACCCGCAACGAAGACGGTACCTGGCGCGTTTCGTACAAGAACCTGAAAGACGGTACCGAAACCGAGACCGACGCCAAGTTCGTGTTCATCGGCGCTGGTGGCGGTGCGTTGCACCTGCTGCAGAAGTCCGACATCCCGGAAGCGCGTGAATACGCAGGTTTCCCGGTGGGTGGTTCGTTCCTGGTCACCGAAAACCCGACCGTCGCCCAACTGCACCTGGCGAAGGCGTATGGCAAGGCTTCGGTGGGCGCTCCGCCGATGTCGGTTCCACACCTGGACACCCGTGTGCTCGATGGCAAGCGCGTGATCCTGTTTGGCCCGTTCGCAACGTTCTCCACCAAATTCCTGAAGAACGGTTCGTACTTCGACCTGCTGACCAGCACCACCACCCACAACGTGTGGCCGATGACCAAGGTCGGTATCGAACAGTACCCATTGGTCGAATACCTGGCCGGCCAGCTGATGCTGTCGGATGAAGACCGCTTCAACGCCCTGAAAGAGTACTTCCCGGAGGCCAAGCAAGAAGACTGGCGCCTGTGGCAGGCCGGCCAGCGCGTGCAGATCATCAAGCGTGACGAAGAGAAGGGCGGCGTCCTGAAACTCGGCACCGAAGTGGTCGCGTCCCAGGACGGCAGCATCGCCGGCCTGCTGGGTGCCTCGCCTGGCGCCTCGACCGCTGCACCGATCATGCTGACCGTGCTTGAGAAGGTCTTCAAGGACAAGGTCGCAAGCCCAGCCTGGCAGGAAAAACTGCGCCAGATCGTGCCGAGCTACGGCACCAAGCTCAACGAAAGCCCTGAGCGCGTAGCCCAGGAATGGGCGTACACCAGCGAGGTCCTGCAACTGGACCCGCCACCGGCGATCGGCAAGCCAGGCGCCCCAGCGGCACCGGCCAAGCCGGGCCCAGCCCCTGAGGCCAACCCAGCGGCTGACATGGCGCTGTAAGCCTGACGCTGTCTGGTGAGGCATAAAAACGCCGCTCATTGAGCGGCGTTTTTTTTGGGGTTCGGTAAACCCTGTGGGCGCGAGCCTGATCGCGATGACGGTTTACCTGAACAGGTGATGTTGAATGTGCCGGCGCTTTCGCGAGCAAGCTCGCTCCCACAATGTTCCCGGCTGTCTGCGAGTTTTGTATTGGCCACCGACCCCTTGTGGGAGCGAGCTTGCTCGCGATGATGCACGGTCAGTCAGCATCAATGCTCGATCTGCCCCCGGTGCGTCAGATCATCTGTGCTTGTTCCGCCTATCTCCCTGAACCGCGCATCAAAATCCTCCGCCAACTGCGCCAGGGTAATCGCCCCCAAACGCTTGAGCAGCAACGCCTGGGCCTCATCGAACGCATCCGTCAACGCCGCATTCACCGCTTGTTCCACCAGGCATTGCGGATGATCGGTGGACAGGCCAATGGCAAAGATCGACGTGCTGCCCAAGGCCTGGTGGATATCCAGCAACGTCATCTCCGACAACGGTTTGCTCAGGGTCCAGCCGCCGCGATGGCCTTTCTCCGAAGTGACATACCCCTGTTCCTTGAGCAGCGCCATGGTCCGGCGCACCACCACCGGGTTGGTGCCCAGCATCTGCGCGAGGGTGTCAGACGTGGCTGATTGTTGGTGGCGATCCATGTGGATCAGCACGTGGAGCATGCGGGACAGGCGGGTGTCGGTTCTCATGAGCGTTGCAGTGTTTTGTGGTGGAGACGGGCGTGAGTATCGCCTGTAATTGCAAAAGTTACGAGATCGTTGACAGCGGCTTTTCAAGGAACTTACGATGTGTCGAGACTTTTTCGATTCCGCCAAACCACCTTGGAGATTGATCATGCGCTACGACGTCATCATCGCCGGCGGCAGCTACGCCGGTATGTCCGCAGGCCTACAACTGGCCCGTGCCCGCCGCAACGTGTTGGTGATCGATGCCGGCCAGCGGCGCAACCGGTTCGCGGCCAGCTCCCATGGTTTTCTCGGGCAGGACGGTCGTGCCCCCGGGGACATTGTCGAAGAGGCCCGTCGCCAGCTATTGGCCTATCCGACGGTGGAATGGGTATCGAGTACCGCGATCGCGGCCAGCCAGGAGGCGGGAGGGTTCGCCGTGGAAACCGTCGATGGGCAACGCTACAGTGCCCAATGCCTGTTGCTTGCCTGCGGTGTCATCGATGAATTACCAGACGTGGAAGGGTTGACGCAGCGCTGGGGCAAAAGCGTCTTCCATTGTCCGTATTGCCACGGCTACGAGCTGGAACAAGGCCCCATCGGCGTGTTGGCGACCTCGCCGATGTCGCTCCACCATGCCTTGATGCTGCCCGACTGGGGCCCGACGACGTTCTTCACCCGTGGCGTGTTCGAACCCGATGCAGAACAACTGGAGAGCCTGGCGCGACGCGGCGTGGTCGTGGTACCGGAACGTGTCGAACGTCTTGAAGGCGAACGGGCCGATGTGGTGCTGGCCGACGGACGTGTGGTCGCCATTGACGGCCTGTTTGTCTTGCCGCGTATCCAGGTGGCCGGCTCACTCGCGGCGTCCTTGGGTTGCGCGCTTGAAGACGGCCCGCTCGGGGCGTTCATCCAGGCCGACCCGATGACGCGTGAAACCAGCGTCCGGGGGGTATTCGCCTGTGGCGATGCGGCGATGCCGTTCGGCTCGGTGGCGTTGGCGGTCGGCGATGGGGTGAGGGCGGGATCAGGCGTACATCGGTCGTTGATCTTCGGCGCGCACTGAGGGCATCCATGCTCCCACAGGATAGTGGCCTGTGGGAGCGAGCCTGCTCGCGATGGCGTCGCTACTGCTGAGTACCAAACATCGCCGTCCAATAGATCCCCGCATCGCTTTTCGGATCGGTCGCATACCCGGCGCCCAATTCGCGAAACTGTGGGTTCATCAGGTTGGCGCAGTGCCCCGGGCTGGCCAGCCAGCCGTCCACCACCTTGAGCGCAGTGTCTTGTCCGGCGGCAATGTTCTCGCCGATCAATTGGCCCAGATAGCCGGCCAGTTCGGCGCGGTCGCCCGGCGTGCGGTTGTCGCGGTCCTTGTGGTCGAAGAAGTTGTTGTTGGCCATGGCCCGAGTGTGAGTGACGGCGGCCAGGGCCAAGGTGGCGTTCCAGGCCAGCGGCGTGGTGGCGGCGAAGGCTTCGGTGCCGCAGCGACGCGGCTGGGCGCGGGCACTGTTGATCAGCTTCAGCAGTTTCTGGCCCTCGGCTTGCCAATCACCCAGGCGCGCCGACAACAACGGGCGCGCCAGCACGATGCGCCATTCGCGATCCAGGCGGCTGACGCCGATGTCGACGAACTGTGGGTCGAGCACCACCTGGCAGAAGCTTTCCTGCACGGCTTTCATGGCCGATTGGGCATCGCGGGGCCCGGACAGGCTGATGGCTTGCACGTTGACCATGGGATAGGCCGCCCGCGCCAGCGCCTGTTGCAGGTCGCCGATGCCATTGGCCGACAGGATCAGCCGGGAGTCCATCGCCAGCGGCGGCAACTCCAGCGAGGCCTGGCCGGCACAGCTTTGGGATTGGCTGCGGTAAAGGTTGATGGACTCGACCAGTTGCGTCTCTTCGGTGGCCGTCGCGCTGGTGGCGAATACCAGGCCCAGCGACAGCACGACAAGACCCATGACGGATGAAATGGCACGCATGTAAATCTCCCTTGAGCGGACGGCGCCTATGATGCGCAATTTTTGCCCCGCTGGGGCAACGGTATTCACGCTCTCTTGAAATCCCTTGAAACGGTACCGTTGGGTACCGTTCGGGACAATCCTCAAGTAGTGGGATCAATTTTTAAGCGAATAAGTCCATTTCCGTCGTTTCAAGGCCATAAAAACACAGATTATTAGCTCATCCAGTTACCGCCATCGACGTTATACGTCTGCGCCACCACGTATTCGCTCTCGGCCGAGGCCAGGAAAATCGCCATGCCGGTAAGGTCCTCCGCGGTGCCCATCCGGCCATAGGGTACTTGCTGGCCGACCTGGCGCTTCTTTTCCCCCAGCGGCAGGTTTTCGTGGCGGGCGAACAGCGCGTCCACGCCGTCCCAATGCTCGCCATCCACCACGCCGGGGGCGATGGCGTTGACGTTGATCCGGTGCTTGATCAGATCCAGCCCGGCGGACTGGGTCAGGCTGATCACCGCCGCCTTGGTGGCGCAATAAATCGCCACCAGGGCTTCGCCACGCCGGCCGGCCTGGCTGGCCATGTTGATGATCCGGCCGCCATGGCCCTGGCGGATCATCTGCCGGGCTGCCGCCTGCAGCGTGAACAGCGTGCCGGCGACGTTGATGGAAAACAGCCGCTCGTAGCTCTGACGGGTAATCTCCACGATGGGCGCCAGGTCGAACAGCGCGGCGTTGTTGATCAGGATATCCAGCTTGCCCGCCCGAGCCACCACTGCTTCGATGGCCTGGTCGATGGAGGCCTGGTCGGTTATGTCCATTTTGACCGCGTAGGCACCGTCGCCCAGTTCGGCGGCGGTGGCCTGGGCCCGCTCAAGGTCGATATCGGCGATCGCTACTGTGGCCCCTTCGTTGATATAGGCCTGTGCAAACGTCCTGCCGATACCACGGGCGGCGCCGGTCACCAGGGCACTTTTTCCTTCCAGTCGTTTCATGGGTTGGTCCTCTTGGAGTGAAATCAATAACGAGAGAGCGCTGATATCTTTTGTGGCGAGGGGATTTATCCCCGCTGGGCTGCGCAGCAGCCCCAGACCAGGCAATTGGTGTGTCAGGTTGATCAAGTCGCGCTTTTTTGAGGGCTGCTGCGCAGCCCAGCGGGGATAAATCCCCTCGCCACAGAGCGGGTACCAATCGTTATTGCTTTGGATACCCAGCCCGCTTCATCTCCTGCTCGGTACTCGATTGCGCCGAGGCCAGTGCCTGGTCGACAGTGATCTGTGGCACGCCGATTACAGCAGCGCCCGTGGAGGCCGACAAACGCAGGGAGGATCGCGGGCTGGTACTTTTTTAACGCCCTTGAGTGCGCCAGGTGTGGGTTAAAAAAGTATCGGTGGGCGGTCAGGCCGAGGCTGGCGAAACGCTGCGCACTCGGCGTAAGGTGCCCCCTATAACGATAAAAGAGGCGCGACATGCCTGATCACCGAACGCCCCTGTTCGAGCAGCGACCGGCCGAACTGGAAGTCATCCTGCCCGAGCCTGAACACAGTTTTCGCTGGTACGAGCATGACTACCCGTACCCGCTGGCGCGCTGGAACCATCATCCTGAATTTGAAATCCACCTCATCCGCCAGGGCAGCGGCAAACTGTTGGCGGGCGATTACATCGGCCCGTTTGGCCCAGGCCATGTGGCGATGATCGGCCCGGACTTGCCCCATGACTGGATGGGCGACCTGGCACCGGGCGAGTATTTGGCGGGGCGCGACGTGGTGTTGCAATTCGACGGCGCCACGCTGCTGACCTTGCGCCGCACCCTGCCTGAACTGGGGGATCTGCAGGGGCTGTTCGAACGCGCGCGCCGTGGCCTGGCCTTCGCTGGCAATACAGCGCAGCAAGCCGCGCACCTGCTGGAAGCCATCGGTCCGGCCCAGGGGCTGGCGCGGTTGACGCTGTTCCTGGAGCTGCTCCACATCCTCAACCAGGCTCCCGGCGACGAGGCCCTGAGCCTGGCGAGCCCTTGCTACGCGCCGATCCTGGATGCGCGCAGTTCCGAGCGCATCCATAAAGCGTTCGAGTACCTGCAAGCCGAACTCACTGGCGACCTGCGCCTGTCGGTGATCGCCCGCCAACTGGACATGAGCGAGCCGGGCTTCTCGCGGTTCTTCAAGCGCATCACCGGGCACGGTTTCATCGATTTGATGCGCAAGCTGCGGGTCCAGCGTGCCTGCCGTTTGCTGTTGCAGAGTGAAATGCCGGTGACTGACGTCTGTTTTGAAGTGGGCTACAACAACCTGTCCAACTTCAACCGCCATTTCCGCATCGAAATGAACCAGACCCCCAGCGAATATCGGCGGGGGGCTTTTGCCCTGCCTGACGGAGCCTGCCATGTTGACCGTCGTTGAACAGGCAGCCAGCGCATCCCTGCGCCAGCGAATGGAAAAGGCCGGGTGCGCCTTCGAATTCCTGGTGCTCGCGCCCGAGGCGAGTGAGGCGGTTGACGAGGCGCGCCATCGCCAGGCCGTGGGCCTGCTGTTCCAGCACATCGAGGCGCAATGGCTGGAGCGTCACCGTCAACTGACCCTGGACCCTCGCTATGTCGAGGCTGCGCCCCCGACCATGGATTGGGATTTGAACAAGGCTATCGCCAAGCCGTTGAATCGGGACGAAGTGACCCGACTCATGCGCGTCGACAAAGATGATCAGCAGCATACTTATGCCTTGTACGCTGCCTTCTGCGAACCGCCCTATGGCACTCGCTTCGCCGACGACACCCCGCAAGCGCTGTTCAAGGAATGGCTCGACCTGCTCGGGCTCGAAGACGACGCTGATGTCGTGGTGTTGAATTGGGTCGACAACTTCAACGTTAACTGGACCGCCAGCGACGAGCACGATTCAGCACGGGAGCCCTGGAGCGATTATTTCGAAGATGGCCTGGAGTGGTGGGGCGTCTGGTGCCTGAGCATCTGGAACCCCAAGCGCCGAACGCTTGCTGTGCTGGCGGCGAGCACGACGGATTGAGCGGCTTGGACACATACCTTGCAGTCACCCAGAAACCAATGTGGGAGCGAGCTTGCTCGCGATGATGTCAGCACAGCCAACCTCAATGCGAACTGACCCACCGCCATCGCGAGCAAGCTCGCTCCCACAGGTAATATTATTTACTTAAGGCCGTCGACAAACCTGTGGCGAGGGAGCTTGCTCCCGCTGGGTCGCGAAGCGGCCCCAAATTTTGCAGCATTCCCCCTTGGGTCGGTGTTTACTCTGGGACACCCCGTTGATGCTTCTTCAACCGATACGCGAACTGCGCCCGGCTCAGTCCCAACGAGCGCGCGGCCGCCGCCAGGTTGCCGCTGCTCAGTTGCAGAGCTTCGTTGATCAGGCGTGATTCCAGGCCGTCAATGGAGAAGTCCGAGTCCAGTTGGCTGAGGGACTGGAGCAGCGCCGGTTTTTCTGCGGCATCGTTGGCGGCCAGGCCCATCGGCGAGAGGCCGCCGAGGTGGTCCACGGAGTACGCATCCACCGGCAATTGCTCATTGCGAAACAAGTGGACCAGGTCAATCGCCTGGCCTTCCTCGCTGGCGATCAGGCCCCGTTCGATGAGGTTCTGCAATTCCCGCACGTTGCCCGGAAAGTCGTAGCGCAACAACACCTTCAACGCACGCATGGTCAGGCCCATCGGTGTGCGGCCGTATTCCTGGCAAAAGCGCGTGAGAAAGGCATTGATCAGCAACGGTATGTCATCACGGCGCTCGCGCAGGGGCGGCAGGGCGATGGGGTAGACGTTGAGCCGGTAGAACAGGTCTTCACGGAACGCGCCGTCCGCCACTGCCTTGCGCAGGTCGATGTTGGTGGCCGCCACGACCCGCACGTCGACCTTGATGCCGTGGCCGCCGCCGACCCGTTCGATTTCCCGCTCCTGCAAGGCACGCAGCAACTTGCTTTGCCCGGCCAGGCTCAGGCAGGTGATCTCGTCCAGGAACAACGTACCACCGTGAGCTCGCTCGAAACGACCGGGGCGTGAATGGGTGGCGCCGGTGTAGGCACCGCGCTCGACGCCGAACAGTTCAGCCTCGATCAGATTGTCGGGGATGGCCGCGCAGTTGAGGGCGATGAATGGGCCGTCACGGCGCCGGCTCAGTTGGTGCAACTGGCGGGCGAACATCTCCTTGCCCACGCCGGATTCGCCGCTGACCAGCACGGTGGCAGGGGTCAAGGCCACCCGTTGCAAAGCCTGGGTCGCGGCGTTGAAGGCGGCGCTGGCACCGATCAATGGCTGTTCGCTGTCCGGCAGCAGGGCGGCTCCGGCCACACTGTCGGACTGAGTGTCGGCGCGCGCGACGACCGTCGGCGGGGAGGCGTTGAGGTAATTCAGATCCTGCTCGATGTCACCCCATTGCTCGGCGGTCTTGCCGACGACTCGGCAGCGTTCGTGGCCCATGCCCCGGCATTCCACTTCGCGAAAGACCACCAGTTGCCCGAACAACCCGCTGACGAAACCGATGGCGTAGCCCAGTTCGGTCCAGCACACCGGATCCTGCCCGATGCCATAGGCGGCGACATGCTCGTCGGCCTCGCAGGAGTGATGCCAGAGAAACTCCCCCTCATAGAAGCCCGAGTCGGCGTCGAACTTGAAATGCAGCGGCTCGACCTTGGTCATGCCTTCAAGGGTATGCAGATGCGTGCCGGCGCGGAACACCGCCGCGGCATCGGCGTGAGGCCAGCGTTCACGAATCAGCCGGGCATCCCGGGCGCCGGAGGAGTAGCCGGTGCGGGTGAGCATGCCTCGGGCCTGCTCCAGCCCCTGGCGTTCGATGATTTCCCGGCGCAACGCACCGAAGGATGAACTGTGCAGCAGCAACATGCGTTGGTCGTTGAGCCAGATACGGCCATCGTCGGGGGAGAAAAACAGGCACGCGGTGAGTTCTGCCGTTGTGGGCGAACTGCTGTCGCTCAGCTCGTTGCTGTCACCCCGTGGATGGTAATGCTCGGTGGTGATCCGGTGATCCGGCAACTGGCAGTGGGGATTATTCATTGTTATGCCCCTGATGACGGGATGATCGAAATGATCACCTGGCGAGATAGTTATTAAGCATAACTTTATCAAATGGACAAGCGGCAGCTGGCCAACGGCCAGGTTGGCGCAGGCGTCCTGTGCGTCATACCTGGCGAAGAACCTTGAGCCAGAGCCTTTCGCCAGGTTTATCAAGGCCTGCGGGCAAAACCGGCACAGCGCTTGCTCAAGCACTTGCACGGCGTTTGCGTCGATACCTTCCAGGTGCGCCAAACGATGACAACAACAAAGAGCCGGGAGTGTTAAATGTCTGCACCCAAAAGCCACCTGCTGTCCCAGGTGATCGAATCGGAATGTGTCTTCAACGGGGATTGGGTGCCTGCCTCGGGCCCGCTGCAATCGATCATCGAGCCGGCTACTGGTGAGCGACTGATGCGCTGTGCCACCGCCGACACCGCCGACATTGCCAAGGCCAGTCGCGACGCCGCCCTGGCCCAACCGGCATGGGCGGCCCTGGGCCCGCGGCAACGGGCGGCGATCTTCCGCAAGGCCGCCGACGTGGCCGAGCAGTCCTTCGATGAGCTGGCGCTGTACGTGGCGCGGGAGACCGGTGCCGCGCTGTTCAAAGGCCAGCACGAAGTGCGCGAAGCCATCGTGCTGTTGCATCAGGCCGCCGGCCTGCTGTCCCAGGCCCATGGGGTGGTCCTGCCCAGCGAGGCGGGGCGTCTGTCCTTTGCGCGGCGCCAACCCCATGGTGTGGTCGGAGTGATTTCGCCCTTCAATTTTCCCCTGGTACTGTCCATGCGCTCCGTCGCGCCGGCCCTGGCGGCGGGCAACGCGGTGGTGCTCAAGCCGGATCCGCAGACCCCGGTGAGTGGCGGTTTCCTCATCGCCCGGTTGTTCGAAGTGGCAGGCCTGCCCAAGGGTTTGCTGCAAGTGTTGCCCGGCGCGGCGGATGCTGGTGAGGCGCTGTGCCGTGACCCTAACGTGCGCATGATCGCCTTCACCGGCTCCACCGGCGCGGGTCGCAAAGTTGCTGAGGTGGCCGGGCGCAACCTGAAGAAAGTCGCCCTGGAGTTGGGCGGCAAGAACCCACTGATCATTCTCGAAGACGCCGACCTCGACCTAGCCGCCCGAAACGCGGCGTGGGGCGCCTGGCTGCATCAAGGGCAGATTTGCATGGCCACCGGCTTGATCCTCGCCCATGAATCCATCGCCGCCGAGCTGACCCGCAAACTGGTGGAAAAGGCCCAGGCCATGACCGTCGGCAACGCCGCCCGGCAAGAAGCCGCGATGGGGCCGCTGATCAACCAGCGGCAGTTGCAACGGGTCCACGACATCGTCAGTGACACCGTGCGCGCCGGAGCCCGAATGGAAGCAGGCGGCGACCATGATCGGCTGTTCTACCAGGCCACCGTGCTCAGCGGCGTGAAGCCGGGCATGCGCGCTTTTGACGAGGAGGTCTTCGGGCCGGTGGCAACGGTGGTCAGCTTTGCCACCGATGACGAAGCCATCGAGTTGGCCAATCGCACCGAGTACGGTTTGGCGGCGGCGATCATTTCACCGTCGGTGGGCCGGGCCATGGCCATTGGTGAGCGGTTGCAGTGCGGCATGTTGCACATCAATGACCAGACCGTCGCCGATGAGTGCGTCAACCCGTTCGGTGGGCGCGGCGCTTCGGGCAATGGTGGCAGCGTCGGCGGCCCGGCGGACTGGGACGAATACACCCAATGGCAGTGGGTGACGGTCAAGGATACGGCGCCGGTCTACCCGTTCTGACAGGTCGGTTTTACCGGGCCCGATGAGCTGAGGGCCCGTGGGTACACAAAAATAATAAGAGGACTCAACATGAAACTCGACAACAAGATTGTGCTGGTGACCGGTGTCTCGTCGGGTATCGGTGCCGCCACCGCGAGCCTGCTGCGCGCTCATGGCGCCCAAGTGATTGGCGTGGACCTCAAGGCGCCCCACATGACCCTGGACGGTTTTGTGCAGGGCGACTTGAGTAGCGCCGAGAACATCGATCGGTTGCTGCCACAGCTGCCCGCACGGCTCGACAGCCTGTGCAACATTGCCGGCGTGCCGGGCACCGCCAACCCGCAACTGCTGGCGCGGGTCAACTACCTTGGGCTGCGTCACTTGAGCCGTGCGCTGCTGCCACGTATCAGCGCTGGCGGCAGCATCGTCAATATCGCCTCGATCCTCGGCGCCGAATGGCCGTTACGCCTGGAACAGCACAAGGCGCTGGCGCGCATCGACGATTTTGCCGCCGCGCAAGCCTGGCTGGCCGACCACCCGGTGGCGAATCAGACCTGCTACCAGTACTTCAAGGAAGCCTTGATCGTCTGGAATTACCTGCAGGCCCAACCCTGGTTCCTTGAGCATTCGGTGCGCATGAACAGTGTCGCCCCAGGCCCGGTATTCACGCCCATCCTCGACGACTTCGTGAGCATGCTCGGCGAGGCCCGGACCCAGGCCGATGCCCACCGCATGAAACGTCCCGCTTACGCCGATGAGGTGGCGGCGGTGATCGCTTTCCTGTGTGCCGACGAATCGCGCTGGATCAACGGCGTCAACCTGCCGGTCGATGGTGGATTGGCCTCTACCTACATCTGAAATGCGCACCCGTAGAAAGCGGCGCAAGCCGCGACCTGAGCGTGTTGGCTGCCAAAGCCATGCCCAAAAATAACAATAATGAGAAGCGTCCATGGATAACCTCAAAGATAGCTTTCGTTTCAAGCATTGCGCCCTGTTCCTGGCGTTATGCAGCACCGGTGTGATGGTCGATCGGGTCGAGGCCATGCAAATGGACCTGGGTGACTCCGATTGGAAATTGCGCTGGGACAACACCATCAAGTACAGCCAGGCCTGGCGCTTGCAGGGGCAGGACAGCCGCTTGGTCAACGCGCCAACCGCCAACGGCCTGTACCCCTCGATCCAGAGCCAGGGCGATAAGAACTTCAGCCGTGGCCTGGTCTCCAACCGCCTGGATCTGTTCTCCGAAATGGACCTCAGCCG
The DNA here is from genome assembly GCF_057655955.1 of Pseudomonas sp. Soil_N_39. NCBI lineage: Bacteria > Pseudomonadati > Pseudomonadota > Gammaproteobacteria > Pseudomonadales > Pseudomonadaceae > Pseudomonas > Pseudomonas sp. Soil_N_39. Next base: position 6,506 of record NZ_JBDGLI010000014.1, on the reverse strand, counting down.
GCAAAACTATGGCCTGCGCGTGAGCGGCGCGGCCTGGTACGACGATATCTATAACCAGGACAGCGACAGCAACGAGCAACCGCATTTTCTCAGCGAAACCCGCAAGCTCCACGGTCGCGACGCGGAAATTCTCGATGCCTTCGTGTTCTTGCGCGGTGACCTCGGTGAAGACTCCCAGGGCGTGGCGCGCCTGGGCCGACACAGCCTGATCTACGGGGAAAGCCTGTTCTATGGTGGCAACGGCATTGCCAATGCCCAAGGCCCGACCGACGTCGTCAAGTTGCTCAGCGTGCCGGGGACTCAGTTCAAGGAGATCCTGCGCCCGGTCAATCAAATCTCCGGGCAGTTGCAGATCAACCCGCAGCTGTCGGTGGGCGCTTACTATCAGTTTGAGTGGGAGCGTTCCAACCTGCCCGGTGCCGGCAGCTACCTGAGCGATGTCGATGCCATCGGTTACGGCAGTGGTCCGTTGCGCGAAGTGTTCGGTAACGACACGGTCAATGGCGGCGATCTGAAACCGCGCAATTCGGGGCAGGGCGGCATGCAGATTCGCTACAAGCCGAGCGGCACCGAACTGGAGCTGGGTTTCTACGCGGCCCAGTATCACGACAAGGCGCCGATCGGGTTGTACGCGTACTTGGACGGTCCGGCGGCAGCGGCCACCGGCTTGCCGATCCTGGGTTCCTATCGGCAGGTCTACGCCGAAGATATCAAGACCGCCGGCGTCAGTTTCTCCACCGCCTACGGCCCGTTCAACTTTGCCGGTGAAACGTCGGTGCGCTGGAACGCACCGCTGGTGAGCAACCTGCAAGTGGTGACCCCCGGCATGGAGGCCGATGGTGGCGACAATGAGTTGTTCGCCAGGGGCAAGACCGCCCATGCCAACCTGTCGGCGATTTACCTGTTATCGCCCACCGCGTTCTGGGACGGCGGCTCGGCCCTGGCCGAACTGGCTTGGAACCGCACCTTGAGCGTGACCAAGAACGCTGCCGCGCTGGATTCCAACACCACCCGCGATGCCACGGCGCTGCGGGTATTGATCGAGCCGGCGTACTTCCAGATTGTCGACGGGATCGACCTGACCGTGCCGATTGGCATGGGGATAGTGCTCGATGGGCGTTCATCGGCGGTCAACAAATCCGGCTTCGGCAACACCCATTCCGGTGACTGGAGTGTCGGGCTCAAAGCCACCTATCTGCAACGCTGGGATGTCGGCCTCAACTACGTGAACTTCTTCGGCGCACCGAAAGCCGGGCTGCGCGAGGACGGCAATTTCAGTTACGGACAGTCGTTGGCCGACCGCGACTTCGTCTCGCTCTACGTGAAAACCTCATTCTAATAAGGTGGATTCGCCATGCAGAACACAGCTTTCCTGAACACCTGCGTCCTGACCCTGGCCCTGGCCGGCATGGGGCTGGCGCAGGCGGCCGTATCGCCTGAACAGGCCGCACGTTTGAAAACCGATCTGACCCCCCTGGGCGGCGAGCGTGCCGGTAATGCCGATGGCAGTATCCCGGCGTGGCAGGGCGGTTACACCCAGGTCACGCCCGGCTACAAACCGGGAGACAAGCGCCCCGATCCATTCGCCAGCGAGAAACCGCTGTATTCGATCAAAGCCGCGAACATGGAGCAGTACGCCAACGAACTGGCCGAAGGCACCAAGCTGCTGCTCAAGAAGTACCCGGACTATCGCCTGGACGTGTACCCGACCCATCGTTCGGCCGCGGCGCCGCAATGGGTGTATGACAACACCAGCAAGAATGCCACCCGCGCCACGCTGGACGTGGACAGCGAGAAGGTTTCCAACGCCTACGGCGGCATCCCGTTCCCGATCCCGGAAAACGGTGCGCAGGTGCTGTGGAATTATCGTTTGTCGTGGCAGGGCGGCGACACCATCAGCTCGCCTTTCGATACCTGGCTGATGACCGCCGGCGGCAAGAAAGTCCAGGCGACCCGGGCCCAATACACCTACCAGTTTCCCTACTACGTCGAAGGCGGCAGCCTGGAAAACTATTCGGGCAAGTACCTGCTGGGCAAGCTGTTCACAGAGTTGCCATCGTCCAAGGCCGGCGAAGGCCTGATGACTCATTGGGACCTGGACCCGGCCAATCGGGCGGCCTGGCAGTATCTGGTCGGCCAGCGCCGGGTTCGCCGGGCGCCGAACATTGCCTATGACACGCCGGACTTCGTGACCTCCGGGGTTGGCCTGTTCGACGAGGCGTTCATGCTGTTCGGGCCGACCGATCGCTATGACCTCAAGCTGGTGGGCAAGAAAGAGTTGATCGTCGGCTACAACAATAACCGCGCCGCGCTCGCCAAGAGCGACGACCTGGTCAAGGCGAACTTCCTCAATCCTGATCTGGTGCGTTGGGAGAAGCATCGGGTCTGGGTGGTCGAGGCCACGCTCAAATCCGGCAAGCGCCATGTCGTGCCGCGTCGGACCTACTACGTCGACGAAGACTCCTGGCAGATCCTGATGGCCGACGGTTATGACGCCCAGGGCAAACTCGGCCGGCAGATGTACTCGCTGACGCTGCTGGCACCTGATCTGCCGGCCCTTACCGCACAGGTCATGTGGGGCAGCTACAACCTCGACACCGGGGCCTACTTCCTCAACTCATCGAGCAACGACCTGGCGGTTCAGTACCAGAAGGTCGCGAAGCCTTCGGCGTCCTATTTCACCCCGGATGCCATGGCCAACGAAAACATGCGCTGAACCTGTGGTGGCCGTGGCGAGGAGGAGGTTCGTCGCGGTCGCCCTACGATTCTCCAGGCGGAATAACGATATGAACGTTGAAAAAATCTTTGCGCGCCGCGGTTCGCTATGGGGTGCTTGCGCCCTGGTGGGGTGCTTGTTGGCAAGCGTGCCCTGGGGCGCACAGGCCGCGACATTGGCGGTGTTGCAGCAACCGGCACTGCCGACGGCCAAGGCCCCGCGCGCGGTATTGCTTGGGCTGGCCCGGGCCGGCGAACGCCTGGTGGCGGTGGGTGAGCGTGGGATCGTGCTGCTCTCCGATGACGCTGGCGTGAGTTGGCGCCAGGCCAAGGTACCGGTCAGCGTCAGCCTGACGGCGGTGCAATTCGTCGATGCCGAGCAGGGCTGGGCGGTCGGTCACCTGGGCGTGGTGCTGCACACCCAGGACGGCGGGGAAACCTGGCAAAAGCAACTCGACGGTGAGCGCGCCATCGCCCTGGCGGTGCAGGTCGCTGAGCGCGATGCCAATCAACCCGGCGGTGCCAGCCACCTGGCACAGGCACGGCACATGCTCGATGACGGACCGGACAAACCGTTTCTCGACCTGTATTTCAGTGACCGCCTGCACGGCTACGTCGTGGGTGCCTACAACCAGATCTACCGTACCGATGACGGCGGGCGAAGCTGGCAACCGTGGATGCGGCATGTGGAAAATCCCCAGGGCTTGAACCTGTATGGCATTCGCGCCGTGGGCAACGACCTGCTGCTGGTGGGGGAGCGCGGCCTGCTGTTGCGGTCGACCGATGCCGGGCAATCATTCCAGGCCTTGAAGTCACCTTATGAGGGCAGCTTTTTCGGCCTGCTCGGCACCCGCGATGGGGCCTTGATCATCTATGGCTTGCGCGGAAACGCCTGGTGGTCCGATGACCGTGGCGGCAGTTGGCGACGCCTCGATACCGGTATCGAATCAACCCTGGCGAGCGCCCTCGAACTGCGCGACGGCGGCCTGTTGCTGGCCAGCCAGAGTGGCGAGCTTCTCTTCAGTCATGACCAGGGCCGCAGCTTTGACAAGCGTCAGAGCCGCAGCGGCGGGACCGTCGCTGCCATGCAACAGGCGGTCGACGGCAGCCTGGCCAGCGTCGGTTTGACCGGCGTGGCCGCTGACCAGGATCCGCGGGCCTCCGGTCAACCTTGAAACTTCACGGTGTAGCGCTATCGGGCCACGGCTCGTGCAACAGGAGTCAAACTTGAAAGACGACAGAATCCAAACCGTGATCGGCCGCCAGGAAGACTTCGACCGGGCGTCAGGCAACTTCGCCGAGCGGGCGATCTTCAACCATCGCCCGCTGGTGATCCTGCTGTGCCTGCTGGTGACCTTGGTGCTGGGGTGGCAAGCCACGCGCATCGGCATCAATGCCAGCTATGAGAAGACCATTCCCACCGGGCATCCCTACGTCGCCAACTTCCTTGAGAACCGCAGTGAATTGAGCGGCCTGGGCAACTCGCTGCGCATTGCCGTGGAGGTCAAGCAGGGGAGCATTTTCACCAAGGACTACCTCGATACCCTGGCCAAGCTCAACGACGAGCTCTATCTGCTGCCGGGTGTCGACCGACCCTACATGAAATCGTTATGGACCCCGACCACGCGCTGGACCGCCGTGACCGAGGAAGGGCTCGACGGCGGCACGGTGATCCCTGACGACTACGACGGATCGGCCGCCAGCATCGAGCAGGTGCGGACCAATGTGGCCCGCTCCGGGGAAGTCGGTCAATTGGTCGCCGGCAACTTCAAGTCCAGCGTGATCTTCGTGCCGTTGCTGGAAATCAATCCGCAGACGGGCAAGGCGCTGGACTATGGCGAGTTTTCCCGGCAACTGGAGGCGTTGCGCGACAAGTACCAGACCGATGACCTGCGCATCCATATCACCGGCTTTACCAAGATCGTCGGCGACTTGATCGAGGGCATGACCCAGGTTCTGCTGTTCTTCGTGGTGGCGGTACTGGTGACGGTATTGGTGCTGTTTGGCTACACCCGTTGCGCGCGCAGCACCCTGGTGGTGGTGACCTGTTCTCTGGCGGCGGTGCTTTGGCAACTGGGGCTGCTGGCCTTGCTCGGTTATGAGCTGGACCCTTACTCGGCACTGGTGCCGTTCCTGGTGTTCGCCATTGGCATGAGCCATGGCGCGCAGAAGATGAATGGCATCATGCAGGACATCGGCCGTGGCACCCACCGGGTGGTCGCCGCGCGCTACACCTTCCGCCGACTGTTCGCTGCCGGCATCACCGCGTTGCTCTGTGACGCGGTCGGTTTTGCGGTGTTGCTGCTGATCAATATTCGGGTGATCCAGGACCTGGCGATCACCGCCAGCCTCGGCGTGGCGGTGCTGATCTTCACCAACCTGATCCTGCTGCCGATCCTGCTCAGCTATATCGGCGTCAGCCCGGCGGCGGCGCAACGCAGCCTCAGTGCGGAAACCACCGAGCAGCAGGCGCAGATCAAGCATCCACTGTGGCGCGTGCTCGATCTTTTCACCCAACGCCGTTGGGCCATGGGTGCCATGTTGGCGGGCTTGCTGTTGGCCGCGTTTGGTTTTGCCGTGAGCCTGCACCTGAAAATCGGCGACCTGGACCCCGGTGCTCCAGAGTTGCGTGCCGACTCGCGCTACAACCGCGATGCGTTGTTCATGACCCAAAACTACGCGGCCAGCTCGGATATTTTCGTGGTCATGATCAAGACCCCAGAAGATCAATGCACCCGTTACGCCAGTCTGTCCGCGGTAGATGCGCTGGCTTGGCAACTGGAGCAATTGCCCGGCGTGGAATCGACCACCTCGATGGCGGCGCTGAGCAAGATCGCCACGGCCGGTTATAACGAAGGCAACTTCAAATGGTATGAACTGATCCCCAACGACGGCGCACTGGGTGCCGTGCAGACCCGTGCTCCGCGAGAGTTGTTCAATCAGGGCTGCTCGATGCTGTCGTTGTACGTCTACCTGGCCGATCACAAGGCTGACACCTTGAACCGGGTGGTGGAGGCCAGCGAACGATTCATTGCCGGGCATCAGATGCCAGAGGTCAAGTTCATGCTGGCGGCCGGCAGCGCGGGGATCGAAGCGGCGACCAATATCGTCGTGAAGAAGTCCATGCGCGAGATGCTGTTCTGGGTCTACGGTGCGGTCAGTCTGCTGTGCTTGCTGACCTTCCGCAGTTGGCGGGCGACTCTGTGCGCGATGCTGCCGCTGATGCTTACCTCTATCCTGTGCGAGGCGCTGATGGTAGGGCTGGGCATGGGGGTGAAAGTCGCAACATTGCCGGTCATTGCATTGGGTGTGGGTATTGGCGTCGATTATGCGCTCTATGTGTTGAGTGTGATCCTGGCGCGGATGCGTGCTGGCGACACCTTGGCCCAGGCGTATTACCAGGCGCTGCTGTTCACCGGCAAGGTGGTGTTGCTGACGGGTATGACATTGGCGGTGGCGGTGTCGACCTGGGCGTTTTCGCCGATCAAGTTCCAGGCTGACATGGGGGTTTTGCTGGCCTTTATGTTTTTGGTGAATATGCTTGGGGCTTTGATTCTGCTGCCGGCCTTGGCTTGGTTGTTGCTGCCGCAGAGGGTGTTTTTAAAAAAGCCTGAGTTGAGTCGGCGGGAGCGGTGGGTTCAGGGGTGATGGCATTTTTTGTGGGGGGTGAATATCCGTTATTTAGGTAACGGCTGCTTAGGGTTCCGCCCTTACGGCCATCCCTTTCAAGGTCTTAGGTAAAATCCCCTGAAGTTTCTATCAGGGATACCCGAACGATGTGGGCCGATGTT